>NZ_JBBHDV010000004.1:0-285635 GCF_037478135.1 Denitratimonas organivorans | reverse complement strand
GGTCGTGGAGCGGCCCAGCCTACGGCACCTGGCCCGCTTCGGTTCAAGGAAATTGCACTTCAGGGTTGAATCCGCCGCGGTATTGCGCGGCCGCGCCTGCATCGCGCGTCAGGCCGGCGATATCGCGACCGAAACCGTGCTGTTGCGCCAGGCGCTGGAACTGTGGGAAGCCAGCACCGGCCCGGACAGCCATCTGAGCATCGAGGCCCGGCTGGAACTGGCCAATGCGTTGTTGCGGGCGGACCAGCCGGATGCCGCACGGCCCTTGCTGGACGCGGTGGCCGAGCCGATCGACGGGCTGTTCGTCAGTGGCAGTCCGCAGGTGAAGATGCGCGACCGCCTGCGTCAGGTACTGCGCTGAGCGTCGCTGGCAGCCCGGCTTCCGACGTGTTTTTGCAGGAGCGGGCTTGCCTGTGATCCCGATGATTCCGGTATCCCGATGCAACTGGCATTATCCGGGCCGCCGACTACACGCCTGTCTGGAAAACCACCCCTATCAGCGGCAGCTTTCCGCCCGGGTCTGGTGCACCACCGGCTCCCAGTAGGTGTTGTTGCGGATGCCGGCGCTGTCCAGATTGGAGCGGATCAGTCGCGCGCCGATTGAGTAGCGCGTATCCGGCTCCACCTCCACGACCAATGCCTTGTACGCGCGCGCCAAGGTGCGGCGCTGCATCTGCGCGCGCTCGCGCAGCTGGTTGCGGGTGAACAGGTGCGACGGAATCTGTTCGCTGACCACCAACACGCGTTGACCGGCGTCGACCCGGTGCCGGTTGGTGGGAGTCAGCGGCGTGCTGCGGCCATCGATCTGGGTGATCAGCGCAGGGTGGATGTCCTGGCTCAGGTTCGGCGTGTTGTCGATGTCGCTGACATGACCGCAGCCCGGATCGGCAGCCGTTACCCAGGGCGCCAGCGCGCCGCTGAGTGTCAAGCGCTCACCTTCGCGCAGCAGCACGATGCTGGCCTTGCCACCGGAAGTGTCCAGCGCGTGGTCGAGGGTGCGCTGCGGGCGCTGAGCGTCGGCCAGCGACATGCCGTTGATCGACAGCAGCTGGTCACCTGCCATGATGCCGATGGCTTCGGCCGCGCCGCCGGGCGTGGTGGCGAGCACGCGGATGCCTTCGGCGCGGCTGGCGCGGGTGTCGACGATGGCGTCCAGCGACCAGTCCGGCGATTCGGCCTGCGCGATGGCCCACGGCGTCAGCAGCGCCAGGCCCAGCAGCAGGCGGGGGAGGGTGTGCTTCATCACGTTCATGTGGATTCTCCTGTAGCGGAGAGAGGGGGAAGAGTGGAGCTGGCCGGCTGTTCGACGATCATGCGCTGGCGGATTTCCCACAATGGTGCGACTTCCTCATCGCTGGCGCCGCGCGCATAGGCGGCCTGCAGGGCGCGGTCGATGGCTTGCACACTGGTGTCGGGGCTGGTTGTGGTGGCTGGATGCGTCCGCGACGGGCCGTTTCCGCCGGATGGCGTCCATGGCGCCAGCCAGAGCGTGCCGATGCCCAGCACCAGGGCGAGTGTGGCACCGCGCAACACACGCCTGTGGTTGGCACGGCGCTGGTGGCGGGCCGAAAGGCGCAGCCACAGCTCATCGGAAAGCGGTGGTTCGGGCAGCGACTGCAGGTGTTGGCGGACAGGGTCGGGGGTCATGGCGGTGTACCTGTGCCGTGGTGGCGGGCAGGGGTGGAAATATTGGTGATGGCGTCGTCGTGCATCTGTTCGCGCAATCGGCGCAGCGCCCGTGAAACGATGGATTTGGACCAGCTTTCGCTGCGCCCGAAGCGTAGTCCCAGTTCCTGGTGCGACCAGCCTTCCATCTGGTTCAGCCAGACCAGACTGCGCGCCAGCGGCGACAGCGTCTGCATCAGACCGACCGCTTCGCTCAGCGTGTCCGGCCCGGAATCCGGGCTGGAGTGGTGTTCGTCCGTGCTCTCGACTTCCTGCAGATGCCAGCGCTGGCGGCGCAGATGATCGATCGCCAGGCGCGAGGCGACCTGCTTCAACCAAGGCCGGACCGGCGCGCCGGCGCGCAGGCCGCCGATGAAACGCAGCATGCGCAGGAAGGTTTCCTGCACGATGTCCTCGGCCACGGCGGCATCGGAGGTGATGCGCCAGGCCAGGGTGTGGATGGTGCGCGCATGTTCGCGGTAAAGCCGCGCAAACGCGTTGTGGTCGCCCCGCCGCGCGCGTTGCACCAGCGCCGCTTCGGCGTCGCCGTCGAGCGGGGTGGAAGAGGGCAGTGAGAGCGGGATCGCGGGCATGGTGACCTGTTATACGCCCCAGCGCGGCAACTCGTCGCAGACCGGTTCCGGCACGTGGGTGCGATTCAGGCTGCGCCCGCGTCCAGACAGGCGGCGGGCTGCGGCAACGGCGCCAGGCGTTCTATCACCTGCGCATCAACCGTGGCCATATCCACTTGCGACAGCTCGGAAAGACCGGCGGTGGCCTGCACCAGGATGTCGCGCTGCACCCGCCCGCGCTGCTGCGCCACGGAATAGGGCAGGGTGTGAAAGGTCACCATCGAATAGCGCGGCACGAAGCGCTGCGGATGGCGTCGCGCCAGCAGCTGTTCCAGCTCGCGCTGCAGCAGATAGTCCTCATCATCGACGTGGTCGCGCATTTCCAGATAGTTTTCCAGCGCCATCTGCTGGATCGCGCGCGAATCGGGCACGCGCTCGCGCTCGAACGCGGCGAACGCACTGGCGAAATCCGGTGCCGCATCGATATGCCGCATCAGCGCGACGCAGTCTTCGAACGCGCAGTTCATGCCCTGGCCGTGGAACGGCACCATCGGATGCGCGGCATCGCCCAGCAGCACGGCTTCGCCCTCCAGATGCCAGCGATCCAGATACAGCGTGGCGAGCAAGCCGGTGGGATGGGCGAGGAAATCGGCTTCCAGAGTGGGCATCTGCGCCAGCGCATCGGGGAAATCGCGTTCGAACAGCGTCCGTACCGATGCCGCATCGTGCACCGTGTCGAAACCCGGCTCGCCCTCGTTGGGAAGAAACAGCGTCACGGTGAAACTGCGCTCTGTATTGGGCAGCGCGATGCACATGTAGCGCCCACGCGGCCAGATGTGCAGCGCATTGGGTTCGATTCGCCAGCCTCCATCGGCCGCCGGCGGAATTTCCAGTTCCTTGTAGCTGTGCCCGAGCGCTTCGTAGCGCGTGCCCAACGTCTGCTGCGTACCCATCCACGCGCGCAGCGCGGAACCTGCGCCATCGCTGCCGAACAGTACCTGCCAGCGGTGGCCGTGATGGCTGCCATCGCGCTCATCGACCAGTTCCAGTTGCCGCTTCGCGCGATCGACACCGGTCAGACGGCGGTTGAAATGGATCCGTGCCCCGGCCTTCTCCGCCGCATCCAGCATCGTCATCACCAGTCGGCCACGGTGTACCGACCAGATCACTTCGCTGTCGTCGCGGCCGTAGCGTTGCAGTTCCACCCGGCCATCATCGAAGTGCACCATGCGCCCGCGCATCATCACCA
Organism: Denitratimonas organivorans; assembly: GCF_037478135.1. NCBI lineage: Bacteria > Pseudomonadati > Pseudomonadota > Gammaproteobacteria > Lysobacterales > Lysobacteraceae > Denitratimonas > Denitratimonas organivorans. Next base: position 282,149 of record NZ_JBBHDV010000004.1, on the reverse strand, counting down.
CCTGCGCCAGCACGGCTTCTTCCAGCCCGGCGCGGCGCAGCGCGTCCAGACCGCGTTCGGCCAGCGCCAGATTGATCGAACGGCCACCTTCGTAGCCGGCCACACGCGGATCGGGGCGGCGCTCGAAGATGTCCACCTGCCAGCCGCGACGCGCCAGCAGCAGGCCCAGCAAGGCGCCGGCAAGACCGGCACCGATCACGGTGACGTGGGGAGAAACAGCAGAGTCGGGAGTCAATCTGGCAAGTCGCGGTGCGGGGAGCGCAGGGCGTCCGGGAAGAAATGAAACGCGGCGCGCGATTGTAGCGGCCTTGTCTGTGGCTTTTGTGTCTTGCGCGGCCGCACGCAAGGCTGGCGCTCAGCTTGCAGCTTAAAGCGCGAGACGTTCGCGCAATTCGCGGGCCTGGCGGCGGGATACTTCGGCCTGCCCGCCATCGCGCAACCCCAGTGTGTAGCCGTCGGCGACGGACGGTTCCACCGTGCGGATATGGCGCAGATTGACCAGCGTGTTGCGGTTGGCGCGGAAGAACAGGGCCGGATCCAGCCGGGCTTCCAGTGCCGACAGGCTGCGCGCCAGCAGCGCGCTGTGTTCGCGGAACCAGACTCGCACGTAATTGCCATCGACCACGATGCGGGAAATCTCGCCGGTGGCGACAAACCAGCAACGCTCGCCATCGCGCAGGAAAACCTGATCCTCGGCACCCAGTGCGCTGCGGGTGTCGTCGCCGGAAACCGTGCCGGTGGCAGGCGGCGATGGCTGGCGTGCCTTGTCGATTGCGGCAGCCAGCCGGGCCGGGTCGACCGGCTTGAGCAGATAGTCCAGCGCATTGGCCTCGAAGGCGCGCAGTGCGTACTGGTCGTAGGCGGTGGTGAAGACCACGGCCGGCACCCGTTCCAGCGCATCGAGCACATCGAAGCCGCTGCCGGATGGCATCTGGATGTCGAGCAGCACCAGATCCGGGTGCAGGCGTGCGATTTCGGCACAGGCTTGCGGCACGTCTTCGGCTTCACCGACCAATTCGACCTGTTCGATCTGCGCCAGCAGGGTGCGCAGTTCAGCCCGGGCCAGGCGCGCGTCATCGACGATCAGCACGCGCAGCGGCGCGGCGGCGGATGTCTTCATTGCGGAACCTCCAATGTGGCGCGTACCCGGTCGCCGTGTTGTTCCAGTGCGAAGCGGCCATGCACGCGCGTCAGCACATGGCGCAGATAGGCCAGACCGACACCATGGCCGGCACCGCCCCGGCCCAGGGTGCCGGGATTTTCCACGTGCAGCCGCAGCACGCCAGGCAGCCGTTCGGCGCGGATATGCAGTTCGCCGCCGCCGGGTGTGATCGCGATGCCGTGCTTGATCGCGTTTTCCACCAGCAATTGCAGCGCCATTGGTGGCAACAGGGCATCGGCGGCCGCCGGGTCGATGTCTCGCCGGACGCGCAGGCGGTCTTCGAAATGCACCGCTTCCACCGCCAGATAATCCTCGATCACCGCCAGTTCGCCGGACAGCGGCACGCTGTCGCGGCGGCTGTGTTCCAGCGCGTGGCGCAGGGTGTTGGACAGGCGCCCGACCAGTTCACGGGCGCGCTGCGGGTCTTCCAGGATCAGCGCGCGCAGGTTGTTGAGCGCGTTGAACACGAAGTGCGGATTGAGCCGGGCACGCAGTGCATCGTGTTCGATCTGCTGGCGCTCGGCTTCGGCCCGCAGCCGGGCGATGCGCGACTCGCGTGCGTGGCGCAAGGCGCGCCAGCCGGTCCAGCCGGCGCACCACAGGCCCAGCATGATGCTGGTGTTGATCCAGTAGCCCAGCGTGGCGATCAGGCTGAAATTGCCGCCCGGCAGGCTGACCCATTGCAGTGCCAGCGCCAGGCGCATCAGCCCGGCGATGACCAGTTGCACCAGCAGGGCGCCCAGCACTACGCACAGCAGCAGGCGCCAGGCCAGCGCGATCAGCTCCTGCTCCAGCCAGCGCTGGCGCAGTGCCCGATGGCGGATCGCGCCGGAGACCAGATACAGCCCAGCGGACAACAGCACGCAGATCAGCACCACGCCGGAGTTCCAGCCGCCGTAGCTGCGCGTCAGCAGCAGGTTCATCGCCAGATAGGCCAACCAGGGCAGCAGGTTGGCCCACCAGAACCGGGTGCGTGTTTCCGGCGTGTGCATCGTCGTGCAGGCTCGATCAGTCAGGGCAGCGGAATCATTCGTCGCCGGCCGGGTGGGCGGCGAGGAATTCGCCCACCTGGCTGCGCAGCCATTGTGGATCGTCCCACATCAGAAAGTGGTAGCCGCCATCGCTCAGTTCGATCCGCACGCCCGGCAGCGCCGCGTATTGGCTATCGAAGATCCCCTGCGTGGTCTCGCGGGTCTGGCCGAAATTGGCATAGGCGGCCCACGCGCCCAGCACCAGCGTGGGGGAACGCACCCCGGCAAGATCGGCGCGCAGGTCGGTGATCATCAGTTCGTACATCGCCTGCGTTGTGGTGGCGCGATCGCTCTCCACGCCCCATTGCACCAGCTGCTGCACGCGCTCCGGGTCCTGCGCCATGGTCTGCACCGCCGCTTCGGTCTGCTGACGGTAGGCGGCATCGTCGCTGGCCTGCATCTGGGCGCGCATGCCGATCGCCATCGGTGTGATCAATTCAACCGTGGCGGCGGGATTCATTGCGGCGGCGAAGAACGGCAACGAATCGACAATCACCAGCGGCCCGACCGCGTCAGGTTCGGCCAGCGCCAGTTTCAGCGACAGCAGGCCGCCCAGGCTGTGGCCGATCACGGCCGGCTGCTGCAGTTTCTGCTGGCGTGTGTAATCGAGCAGCTGGCGCGCCATATCGTCGAGGAACTGCTCGCTGCTGATCGGCTCGGCGCCGGCAAATCCGGGCAGTTGCACCATATGGCACTGGATGTCGTTCAGCGCTTCGCAGGTGTCGCGCCAGACACCGGCGGCGCTGTTGAGGCCGGGAATGGTCAGCACCGGACGACCTTCGCCGATGATTTCAACCTGGATGTCCAGCGGGGTGTCGTTGGCGTGGCCAGCGCTGGCGAAAGCGATGCCGCCCAGCAGGGCGAACAGCGTGCTGGCAAGGCGGGTGCGGGATGTGGTTTTCATCGTGTGGCTCCATCGGTGGGGGACGGTGCCAGCTTGCCGCTGCACGGATGTGGCGTGGGCGAAAACATGACAAGCGGCCGCAGCCGCGCATGAGCGGCGGTTGGCACAGGCCAATGGCGAGCCGAGGATGCTGATTGCGTGGCGTGGCTGCACTTCAGCCGTTCTGGTCGCGCCAATCTGCGGTCAACTGGGCGAAACGCAGCACGTCCAGCCAGGTGTTGTAGAGCGGCGCTGGTGAAATACGGATCACGTCCGGTTCGCGCCAGTCGCCGAGTACGCCGTTTTCGCACAGGAACTCGAACAGCGAACGCCCGGCCGTGCGCCCGCCACTGACCCGCAGCGAGAGCTGGCAGCCGCGGCGTTCGGGTTCGGCCGGCGTGATGATATGCAGCACATCGGCCAGGTGTTCGTGGATCAGCTGCTCCAGATAGCCGGTGAGCGCGAGCGACTTTTCCCGCAGCCGGCCCATGCCCGCTTCCAGAAACAGGTTCAGTGAAGGCCGCAGCGTGGCCAACGCCAGGATCGGCGCATTGGAAAGCTGCCAGCCCTCGGCACCGGGCGTCGGCACGAACTGCGGCGCCATCGCGAAACGGGTCTGTTTTTCGTGGCCCCACCAGCCGGCAAAGCGTGGCAGCGCGGCGTGCGCATGGCGCTCGTGCACGAAGGCGCCGGCAATCGCACCCGGCCCGGCGTTGAGATATTTGTAATGACACCAGGCGGCGAAATCCGGGCCGTCTTCGTGCAGATTCAGCGGCAGATTGCCGACCGCGTGCGCCAGATCGAAACCGACCATCGCGCCCTGCGCATGCGCCAGTTGCGTGATCCGCGCCAGATCGAAGGCCTGGCCGGTGCGGTACTGCACGCCGGGCCACAGCACCAACGCGATGCGATGGCCTTCGCGCTCAAGCACATCGGCGATCGCCTGCATTGAAATCGTGCCATTGGGTTCGTCCGGCTCCAACTCGATCAGTGCCGTGGCCGGGTCGAAGCCATGGAAGCGCAATTGCGATTCCACTGCATGCCGGTCCGAAGGAAAGGCGCCGGCTTCGATCAGGATCGCGTGGCGCCGCGGCGTGGGGCGATAGAAGCTGACCATCAGCAGGTGCAGATTCACGCTGAGCGTATTCATCGCGACCACCTCGATCGGCCGCGCACCGACCAGCTGCGCCAGCTGCTCGCGCATCCCTTCGGCGAACGTCATCCACGCCGTATCGCCCTGGAAATGTCCGTCCACCGCCAACTGCGCCCAGCGCTGCATCTCCAGCTCCAGCGCCTGCGACGCGCCGCGCGGCTGCAAACCCAGCGAATTGCCGCAGAAATAGTGCTTCTGCCCATCGCCATGCGGCGGAATCAGGAACTCGTCGCGGAAACGCCGCAACGGATCGGCGGCATCACGCGCCAGGGCATCGAGTTCGGTCGCAGGAGCATGCAGCAGGGAAGGCATGGCGAGGTCTTTGCGCAGGGAGTCGACCGCCCATTCTAGCGGCCTGCAACAGGCCGCGGCGGCTGCCGGCTGCGCTTACCACACCAGATCGTCGGGTACCACGAAGCGGCTGTAGTAATCGTCATCGTCCGAGGCGGGCGTGTTGTCGGATGCGGCTTGGGCATGGTCGACGATGATCCATTCGGGCTGGCGTTCGCGCACCTTGTCGGCGGCGGCGCGCGGGACCATCACGTGGTCTTCGTCGAGGCGAACGATCACCAGTGCGCCTTTGGCCAGCAGCGGACGCTGGGTGTCGTCGGCCAGCAGGCTGCGGATGGCGTCGCCGTCATTGAAGCGGTAGGCGGTGGCGTGTTCGCTGGCCTTGACCCGGTTCTGTTCGATGATCTGGCGGGCTTGGGCCTGCAATTCGCGCTGCTGTGCCTGGGCTTTGCGCTCGGCTTCCAGCGCGCGGTCGCGTTCGATCTTCTGCCGGCGTAGTGCTTCGGCGTCGACGCGGGCGCTGGCGGCCGAATCGGCGGAATCAGCGGGCGTGGTGTCCGCCTTGCCTTTGCCTTTGGCCTTGCGCTGGCGCGCCTGCTCGCGCACCACTTCGTTGAGCTTGGATTTTTTGGCCAGCCCGGCCTTGAGCATTTGTTCCTGCAGGGCGTTGCGCATCGGGAAGCATGTTCTGGAGAGGACGAACAGATGAGGGTGCCCGGATCGCCGGGCGCGGGTCAATCCTGCCGCTTGGCGCGTTGTGCAGCGGCGCGGGCTTCGGAGAGCGGCCAGCGGGCGATGATGTGGTCGCCGAGTTCGTCTTCGGTTACTTCGTGCGGACCCAGGGCGTAGTAGCGCACCGAATGGCCTTCCTCGTGCATGCGTTCGTTGCTGCCGGTCAGCAGTGGGTGCCAGTCGGGCAGGGGCTGCTTCAGGTGTACGCGGCGGTAGGCGCAGGTTTCGGGCAGCCAGTCGAATTGCGCCACGCGTTCGGGCGTGAGCTGGGTGCATTCGGGCACGTGCCGGAAGCGTTGTGCGTAGTTGCCGCAGCGCGAGGCGTGGATATCGAGCAGTTCGCAGGCGACGGAAAACACGCTGACGTGGTGGTCGTCGATCTCGCGCAGCAGGCAGCACTGGCCGCAGCCGTCGCACAGGGCTTCCCATTCGGGCGGATTCAATTGTTCCAGTCCGAAGCGTTGCCAGAAGCGTTCGCGCAGTGCGGCCATCAGGTGATGTCGGCCAGCGAGTCCGGCTCGCCCTGGCGCGAGGGTGGCGGCAGCGGGTGGACGTGGCCGCAGGCGTTGCAGGTGCGGTGGGAAAGGGATTGGTGGAAGCGGTCGAACACCGGCGGGAAGTCCTGCTCGATATCGTTGAGGTGGAAATATTCCTCGTACAACAGATGGTTGCAGCGCTCACAGAACCACAGCAGACCGTCGTCCTCGTGCGGCAGGCGGCGGCGTTCGATCACCAGGCCGACGGAATCGGCCTCGCGTTGCGGCGAGTGCGGCACGCGCGGCGGCAGCAGGAAGATTTCGCCGGCGTTGATCGGAATGTCGCGCGCCGCGCCATTTTCCTGCACCCGCAGCGTCATGCGGCCTTCGAGCTGGTAGAAGAACTCGGGGCCTTCTTCCCAGTGGTAGTCGCTGCGCTGGTTGGGGCCGCCGACGATCATCACGATGAAGTCGCCGGCGTAAATGCACTTGTTGCCGACCGGCGGGCGCAGCAGGTGGCGATGTTCCTCGATCCAGGCTTCAAGGTTGATCGGCGGCAGCATGGCGCGGGCTCCGGTGCAGGTTCAGTCGCGGAAATTTTCGAACTGCAGCGGCATGTCCACATCGGCCTTGCGCAAAAAGGCGATGGCTTCCTGCAGGTCGTCGCGCTTTTTTCCGGTGACGCGCAGCTGGTCGCCCTGGATCTGGGCCTGGACCTTGAGACCTGAATCCTTCAGCAGCTTTACGATCTTCTTGCCCAGCGGTTGGTCAATGCCCTGTTTGAGCACGATCTGTTGACGCGCGCTGGCCAGATTGGTGTCCGGCTCCTTGATATCCGCGCAGCGGATGTCGATGCCACGCGCGGCCAGGCGTTGCAGCAGGATTTCCTGCATCTGCTTGAGGCGGAACTCGGCATCGGCCTTGAGCGTGACGAGGTTTTCACCCAGCTCGAAGCTGGCGCCACTGCCCTTGAAATCGAAGCGTTTGTCCAGCTCGCGATTGGCCTGGTCCACGGCGTTGGTCAGCTCGTGGTCGTCCAGCTTGGATACGACGTCGAATGAAGGCATGGCGGGCTCCTTTGCAGTGACCGGACATTATGGCGTGCGGGGGGGATTTGTCGGTGGTGCGCCGGGTGCAGGTGTTCAGTCCGGGTCGTAATCCAGATTCGGTGCGAGCCAGCGTTCGGCTTTGGCCAGCGTCCAGCCCTTGCGCTTGGCGTAGTCGGAGACCTGTTCCTTGGTGAGCCGGCCGACGACGAAATACTGGCTGCGCGGGTGCGAGAAGTACCAGCCGGAAACGGCGGCGGTGGGCACCATCGCATAGCCTTCGGTCAGTTCGATGCCGGTGCGCGCGGTGACATCCAGCAGCGAGAACAGGGTGTCCTTTTCGGTGTGGTCCGGGCAGGCCGGATAGCCGGGCGCGGGGCGGATGCCGAGGTACTTCTCGTCGATCAGGGCGTCGTTGTCGAGCGCTTCGTCGGGCGCGTAGCCCCAGAACTCGCGCCGCACCCGCTGATGCAGATGTTCGGCGAAGGCTTCGGCCAGACGATCGGCCAGAGCCTTGAGCAGGATCGCGTTGTAGTCGTCGTGATCCGCTTCGAAGCGCGCGATGTGGGCGTCGATGCCATGCCCGGCGGTGACCGCGAAGCCACCGATCCAGTCCTGCTTGCCCGAGCCCTCCGGTGCGATGAAATCGGCCAGGCAGAAGTCCGGGCGTTCGACGGGTTTGTAGACCTGCTGGCGGAGGAAGTGCAGCGTGCGGCTGCTGCCATCGTCTAGCTGGAGCTGGACATCGTCGCCGACGCTGTTTGCCGGCCAGAAGCCGATCACGCCGCTGGCGCGCAACCATTTTTCCTCGACGATCCGCTTCAGCATCGCCTGCGCATCGCGGAACAGTTCGCTGGCCTGGGTGCCGACGATGTCGTCGGTCAGGATGGCCGGGAAGCGGCCGGCCAGTTCCCAGGCGTTGAAGAACGGCGACCAGTCGATGAAGGGGACCAGTTCGGTCAGCGGGTAGTCATCGAACACATGGATGCCGGGTTGGCGCGGGGCCGGTGGCGTGTGGTTCTGCCAGTCGCCGTCGAAGCGCTGGCCGCGCGCCTTGTCCAACGACACCAGGCGCGTGCTGCTGCGGTTGCGGTGGCGTTCGCGCACTTCGGCATAGTCGGCGCGGGTGCGGGCGACAAAGTCGTCGATCAGTTCCTTGGACACCAGCGATTGCGCGACGCCGACGGCGCGCGAGGCATCCTTGACCCAGACCGTCGGGCCTTTGTAGTGCGGTTCGATCTTCAGTGCGGTGTGCGCGCGCGAGGTGGTGGCGCCGCCGATCAGCAGCGGCAACGTGAATCCCTGGCGCTGCATTTCGCGTGCGACGTGGCCCATTTCCTCCAGCGAGGGTGTGATCAGGCCGGAGAGACCGATCATGTCGGCGTTCTCGGCGATGGCGGTGTCCAGGATCTTCTGCGACGGCACCATCACGCCCAGATCGATGACCTCGAAGTTGTTGCAGGCCAGCACCACGCCGACGATGTTCTTGCCGATGTCGTGCACATCGCCCTTGACCGTGGCCATGACGATCCTGCCGTTGGACTTGCCGGTGTCGCCGGTCTTGAGCTTTTCCGCTTCGATGAAGGGCAGCAGGTGCGCCACGGCCTTCTTCATCACCCGCGCGGATTTGACCACCTGCGGCAGGAACATCTTGCCGGCGCCGAACAGGTCGCCGACCACGTTCATGCCGTTCATCAGCGGGCCTTCGATCACGTCCAGCGGGCGCGCGGCCAACAGGCGGGCTTCCTCGGTGTCGGCTTCGACAAATTCGTCGATGCCGTGCACCAGTGCGTGAGACAGGCGCGCGTGCACCTGCGCCTCGCGCCAGGCGAGTCGGTCGCGGTCGCCGGCTGCGTCCTTCTTGCTGCGCTTGCGGTAGCGCTCGGCGATTTCCAGCAGGCGTTCGGTGGCATCGGGGCGGCGGTTCAGCACCACGTCTTCGACCCGTTCGCGCAGTTCCGGATCCAGATCGTCGACGATCGGCAGCGCGCCGGCGTTGACGATGCCCATGTCCATGCCGGCGGCGATGGCGTGGTACAGGAATACCGCATGGATCGCCTGACGCACGACCTCGTTGCCACGGAACGAGAAGCTGACGTTGGAAACGCCGCCGGAGACATGGCAGTGCGGCAGTGTGGCCTTGATGATGCGGGTGGCCTCGATGAAGTCCACTGCGTAGTTGTTGTGTTCCTCGATGCCGGTGGCGATGGCGAAGATGTTGGGGTCGAAGATGATGTCTTCGGGCGGAAAGCCGACTTCTTCGGTCAGGATGTTGTAGGCACGGGTGCAGATCTCGACCTTGCGCGCGCAGGTGTCGGCCTGGCCGTCCTCGTCGAAGGCCATGACCACGGCGGCGGCGCCATAGCGGCGCACCTTGCGCGCCTGCTCGATGAACTGGGCTTCGCCTTCCTTCAGCGAGATCGAATTGACCACGCCCTTGCCCTGCAGGCACTTCAGCCCGGCTTCGATCACGCTCCACTTGGACGAGTCCACCATGATCGGGATGCGCGCGATGTCCGGCTCGGACATGATCAGGTTTAGATAGCGCGTCATCGCCTTTTCCGAATCGATCAGACCCTCATCCATGTTGACGTCGAGGATTTGCGCGCCGTTCTCGACCTGCTGGCGTGCCACCTCGACCGCCTCGGCGTAACGCTCCTCCTTGATCAGCTTGCGGAACTGGGCGCTGCCGGTGACGTTGGTGCGTTCGCCGACGTTGACGAACAGCAGCTCCGGTGTGATCAGCAGCGGCTCAAGGCCGGAGAGGCGGGTGTGGCGCGGCCTGGTGTTCATGCGACGACGGACTCCCGGCCGGGGACGGGACGCGGTGGAAGTCCCCGCACGGCCTCGGCGATTGCGCGGATGTGCTCGGGCGTGGTGCCGCAGCAGCCGCCGACGATGTTGAGCAGCCCCGATTGCGCGAACTCCTTCAGCGTGGCGGCGGTTTCCTCCGGGGTTTCGTCGTATTCGCCGAAGGCGTTCGGCAGGCCAGCGTTGGGGTGCGCGCTGACGTGGGTCTGCGCGACGCGCGCGAGGGTTTCCACGTGTTGGCGCAGTTCCCTGGCGCCGAGCGCGCAGTTCAGGCCCACGGCCAGCGGCTTGCCGTGCGAGATCGAGGCGTAGAAGGCTTCGGCGGTCTGGCCGGACAGGGTGCGGCCGGAGGCATCGGTGATCGTGCCCGAGACCATCACCGGCAGGCGCCCGCCGCGTGCGTCGAAGGCTTCCTCGATCTCGTACAGCGCGGCCTTGGCATTGAGCGTGTCGAACACGGTTTCCACCATCAGGATGTCGGCGCCGCCGTCGATCAGGCCGTCGATGGCTTCGCGGTAGATCGTGCGCAGGGTGTCGAAATCGATGTTGCGGAAACCCGGGTCGTTGACGTCCGGGCTGATGGAGGCGGTGCGACTGGTGGGACCGAGCACGCCGACCACGAAACGCGGGCGCTCCGGGGTTTTTGCTTCCATTGCATCGCAGCAGCGCCGCGCCAGCGCCGCGCCCTCGCGGTTCAGTTCGGCGGCCAGATGTTGCAGGTGGTAATCGGCCTGACTGATCGCGGTGGCGTTGAAGGTGTTGGTTTCGATCAGGTCGGCACCGGCTTCCAGATAGGCGCTGTGGATGCCGGCGATGAGGTCCGGGCGGCTCAGGATCAGCAGGTCGTTGTTGCCTTTCAGGTCGTGGCCACAGCCGGCGCCGTGCTGATGTGTGCGGTCGAAACCTTCGGCGAAGCGTTCGCCACGGTAGTCCGGTTCGTCCAGCTTCCAGCGCTGGATCATCGTGCCCATGCCGCCGTCCAGGATCAGGATGCGCTCGTCCAGCGCGGCATGAAGCGCAGCCACGCGCGCCGGGTTCAGCCAGGGAAGGGTGTTCATGGGTGGTGGGCCAGCAGCGAAACCACTTCGAAATGCGGAGGTCGCTTCTCCTGCGTGATGATCTTGCAGGTATCCACGACCAAACCGGCGCGCTCGGCCAGTGCGGACAACTCATCGACGGTGAAACCGAGGTTGGCGTGGCCATACGGCTCGATCACGCTGCGGTGCTCGTGGCGATGCAGCGTAGTGGCGATGAGCTGCCCGCCGGGGCGCAAAACGCGGGCCGAATCGGCCAATGCCGCGGCGGGTTTGTCGGCATAGGTGAGAGCATGCATCAGCAGCACCAGATCGAAGCTGGCGTCCGGGAAATCCATGTGGTGCATGTCGCCTTCGATGACGTCGACGTTGGGCAACGGCTTGAGTCGCTCGCGCGCGGCCGCGACCACCCGCGGGTTGGAATCCAGACAGACGTAGCGTTTGGCGCGCGGTGCCAGCAGTTCGGCCAGTACGCCGTCGCCGGAGGCGATATCGAGCACATCGCCGGGTTTGACCAGTTGCAGTGCGGCGCGCGCCAGCGCTTCCCAGGTGCGGCCGGGCGAATAGTGCCGCTCCATGTCGCCGGCGACCGAATCGGCCCAGTTCTGTTCGCTGGCACGGGCCGCGAGCACATCCGGCAGGCGTTCGGCATCGGCGCGCAGAAGGGGGTCATCGGCGCCATCGGAGAGGGCTTTCCACAGCGCGCGCTGGGCCTGGTCCATATCGTCTTCGGCGAAGCGGTAGTAGGCCGAAACGCCGGCGCGCCGGTCGCGCACCAGGCCGTGTTCCTTCAGCCGCGCCAGATGCGTGGACACGCGCGGCTGTGCCAGCCGGGTGATCGCGGCCAGTTCGGCCACGGTCAGTTCCTCGCGTTCCAGCAATGTCAGCAGACGCACGCGGGTGGTGTCGGAAAGCACCCGCAGGCAGGCCGACCAGGCTTCCAGATCCACAATGTATCCCTTTATCAAGATTCAGCGATAAAGGTTAATCAGCGGACTGGCGAGGGTCAAGCGGAAGGCGACGGCGTGACGCTGTCGCGGCTTTTGCGCTGGTGCTTGACCTCATACATCGCGGCATCGGCGCGCGCCAGCAGGGCGTCGAGATCCTCGTCGCCGGGTGCGGAAACCACCACGCCGATGCTGGCTCCGCCGTAGTCCAGCGTGAGGCCGTTGCCCAGATCGAAACGGCCACAGGTGGCGGCTTCCAGCCGCGACGCCAGCGTACCGCGCGCAAGTTCCGGGTCGTCGCCGGCCACGCTGACCAGCGCGATGAATTCGTCGCCACCCAGCCGTGCGCAGTAGTCGCCGCCGCGCAGACTGTTGCGCAAGGCCTCGGCGATGCAGATCAGCAGGCGGTCGCCGGCGTCGTGGCCGTGTTCATCGTTGACCTTCTTGAAGTGGTCCAGATCGACGAAGGCCACCAGCAGATGGCTGCCGTCGCGGGCGCTGCGCGCCATCCGGCGGCGCAGCTCGTCCATCAGCGCCATGCGGTTGGGCAGGCCGGTCAGCACGTCGGTCAGGGCCTTGGTTTCGAGGACGGCCTGGGCCTGGCGCAGTTCTTCCAGCAGGCGTTCGCGCTCGACCTGGCGCCCGATCAGGCGTGAGAACAGCAGCATCACCTGAATCGTGCCCGGGCCCATCGGCCGGTGTTCGCGGCTGGCTGCGCACAGGGTGCCGTAAAGCTGTTCGCCGCCGTCGTGGATCGGCGTGGTGGCGAAAGTGCGGATACCGAGTTCACGTGCTGCGCGGGAATCGGCCCACAGGCCGGGCACGTCGTCGCAATAGTTCAGTCCGCTTTCCAGGGCGCGCTTGCACAGGGTGTCGTTCCAGCCGACCGAAAGCCCTTCGCTGATGTCCAGGGCCTGGGCGTTGCGCGCGTAGAGCACGGTCTGGCGGCCGCTGGCGGCATCGATCCGGGTCACGTAGGTCGACTCTAGCCCGGTCACCGCCTCCAGCAGTTCCAGCAGGGGCCGCACCAGGTCTTCGATTTCATTGGCCGGCGACAGCGAGTCGCTCATCCGGGCCAGCAGGCTCAGCGGGGAGTCGGTGGTATCCATTGCGTCATCTTCGTTAAGATTTCGTGTCGACTCCAGAGCCTGCGCGGCCGATTGCGTGGCGCTTGCATGTTCTGTTCAGTTTGGTCCCGCGCCGCCGCCCGCGTCGGGAGTTCCGCGCAGGCGCAGGCGCAGGCCTGTATTGCAATCCGGTGCCGCCGTCCGGCGCCCTGTCTGGAGATGCTCCATGTCTGAAATCACGCACTTTCCGATCGGTACGCCGGGCGTGCCCTGGGGGCCGCAGGAAGTGGAGGCCTGGCGCGCCACGCAGAAGCGCCAGCGCTGCTATGCCGACGAGGTCGTGAGCCGCATCGATGCCTTGCGCGAACGTTTCGAGGTGATCCAGTACGGTGAAGTCGCCGATCCGGAGCAGCCGTATCCGCTGTATGCGCTGCGCAGCCGGGAACACGATCCGGCCCTGCCGATGGCGCTGGTGACCGGCGGCGTGCACGGCTATGAAACCTCCGGCGTGCACGGTGCCTTGCAGTTCCTGGAGCGCCATGCCGCCGATTACGCCAGCCGCATCCAGCTGCTGGTCGCGCCCTGCGTCAGTCCTTGGGCCTACGAGCGCATCCATCGCTGGAACCGCGATGCGCGCGATCCGAACCGCTCCTTCACCCCGGATACCAGCGTGCCCGAGTCGGCCGCGCTGATGCAGCTGGTGGCACCGTTCAAAGGGCGTTTCCTGCTGCATGTGGACCTGCACGAAACCACCGATTCGGACGAAAGCCAGTTCCGCCCGGCGCTGGCCGCACGCGATGGCAAGCCGTTCACGCCGGGCACGATTCCCGATGGTTTCTACCTGGTCGATGACAGCGTCAATCCGCAGCCAGCCTTCCAGCAGGCGATCATCGAAGCGGTGGCGAAGGTCACCCACATCGCCCCGGCTGATCCGGACGGCACCATCATCGGTTCGCCGGTGGTGGCGCCGGGTGTCATCGAATATCCGCTGGTGTCGCTGGGCCTGTGCGCCGGCATCACCGGCGCGCGCTACACCACCACTACCGAGGTCTACCCGGATAGCCCGCGCGCCACGCCGCAGCAGTGCAACGATGCGCAGGCGGCGGCGGTGTGCGCAGCGCTGGATTTCGCGCTCGCCGCCACATCCGGGCGTTGATCTGCTGACGGCCTTGCGGGGCAGCGCTTTCCGGTTCTCTTGTTGCGCTGCGTCATGCTAGCCTGCCGGTCCCTTGTCGCGGAGTGGTCGAAGATGGCGCGCGCGTTCAATTTCAGCGCTGGCCCGGCAACCTTGCCGGAGCCGGTGCTGCACCAGGCGCAGCAGGAGCTGCTGGAGTGGGGTGGTGAACGCGCATCGGTGATGGAGTTGTCGCACCGCGGCAAGGCGTTCGAAGCGATGGCGGCGCAGGCCGAAGTGGATCTGCGAGAGCTTTTGCAGGTGCCGGACAACTATCGCGTGCTGTTCCTGCAAGGCGGTGCGACCCAGCATTTCGCGCAGGTTCCGATGAATCTGGCTACGCCCGGGCAATCGGCCGATTACGTGGTCACCGGCGCCTGGAGTAGCAAGGCGGTCGGCGAAGCGCAGCATTTCGTGCAGACACATATCGCCGCCAGCAGTGAAGCCGATGGTTTCCGCTCGATTCCGCCGCGCGCGCAATGGCAGCTGCGCGAGGATGCGGCCTATGTGCACATCGCCTCGAATGAAACCATCCACGGCGTGGAGTTCCACGAAACCCCGGATACCGGCGCGGTGCCGCTGGTCGCCGACATGTCCTCGAACATTCTTTCGCGACCCCTGGATGTCTCGCGTTATGGGCTGATCTACGCCGGCGCGCAGAAGAACATCGGCCCGGCCGGACTGGTGATCATGATCGTGCGCCAGGACCTGCTGGAACGCACTGCGGGACGCGTGCCGCGCATCTTCGATTACGCCGCGCACGCCGCCGAAAACTCGATGCTGAACACGCCGCCGACGTTCGCCTGGTATCTGGCCGGGCTGGTGTTCCAGTGGCTGAAGGCGCAGGGCGGGCTGGCGGCCATCGCGCAGGCCAACGACCGCAAGGCGGCCACGCTGTATGCCGCGATCGACGCCTCCGGCGGGTTCTACCGCAACGAGGTCGATCCCGCCGCACGTTCACGCATGAACGTACCGTTCGTGCTGCACGATGCGCGGCTGGACGCCCTGTTCCTGCAGGAATCCAATGCCGCCGGCCTGCTCGCGCTCAAGGGGCACCGCGTGCTGGGCGGCATGCGCGCCTCGATCTACAACGCGATGCCGCAGGAAGGCGTCGATGCGCTGGTCGCGTTCATGCGTGACTTCGCGCAACGCCACGGTTGAGCACGGTTTCGCACCATCCACGATCCACGGGATTTGAACTCACATGGCAGCAGGCAAGCACAAGGGCGCAAGCGCGGCGGAAAAATCCGCCAAGACCGCCAAACCCGCGCGTGACAAGACAACGGCAGCGCCGGAACTGGCGCAGGTGCGCGAGCGTATCGACGCCATCGACCGCAACATCCAGGCGCTGATCGCCGAACGCGCCGGCTTCGCGCTGCAGGTCGGCAAGGCCAAGGGCAAGCTTGCTGCCGCGGTGGACTATTACCGCCCCGAGCGCGAGGCGCAGGTGCTGCGCATGGTGGTGGACCGCAACGAAGGCCCCCTGACCGACGAAGTGCTGGTGCACGTCTTCCGCGAAATCATGTCGGCCTGCCTGGCCCAGCAGGAGCCGCTGAAGATCGGCTTCCTCGGCCCGGAAGGCACGTTCAGCCAGCAGGCCGTGCTCAAGCATTTCGGCCGCTCCGCGCATGGCCTGCCGCTGGCCAGCATCGAGGAAGTGTTCCAGGAAGTGGAAAGCGGCAGCGCCGATTTCGGCGTGGTGCCGGTGGAAAACTCGGGGCAGGGCACGATCCAGGTCACGCTCGACATGTTCCTGACCTCGGGCCTGAAGATCTGCGGCGAAGTGGAACTGCGCGTGCACCAGTACCTGCTCTCGCGCAGCGGCCGGATCGAGGATATCGAGCGCATCTACGCGCATCCGCAATCATTCGCGCAGACCGCCGGCTGGCTGCGCGCGAATCTGCCGAAGGTGGAGAAGGTGCCGGTCTCCAGCAATGCCGAAGGCGCACGCCGCGCACGCAATGCCGATGACGCGGCCGCCATCGGCGGCGAGAGTGCAGGGCATGTGTACGGGCTGAAGAAGGTCATCACACAGCCGATCCACGACGACAAGGACAACACCACGCGCTTCCTCGTCATCGGCCGCCAGATCTTCCCGCCTTCCGGCCACGACCGTACTTCGGTGCTGGTCTTCATCCACGATAAACCCGGCGCGCTGTTCGACGTGCTCAGCCCGTTCGCGCGACACGGCATCAGCATGAACCGGATCGAATCGCGGCCCTCGCATCAGGCCAAGTGGGAATACGCCTTCTTCATCGATCTTGCCGGCCATGTCGAGGATGCAGGCATGAAGCAGGCACTGGCCGAATTGGAAGCGCACGCGGCGCAGGTCAAGGTGCTGGGTTCCTATCCGGTGGCGGTACCCTAATAAATGCTCCCTCTCCCCCATGATGGGGGAGAGGGTTGGGGTGAGGGGGCGAGCGCCTTGGGCGCGAGTGCTTTTGCAGTTCCCGACGAAAAGCCCCCTCACCCTGGCCCTCTTCCCCGCACACGGGGGAGAGGGGATCAAAGACTTTCGGGAGACAGGACGTGAGCGAATCGATTGACTGGCTGGCCCAACGCGGCCAAGCGCTGCGCGGCAGCATCCGTGTGCCCGGCGACAAGTCGATTTCGCACCGCGCGATGATGCTCGGCGCGCTGGCCGACGGTGTGTGCCATGTCTCGGGCTTTCTCGAAGGCGAAGACACCCTCGCCACCGCTGCGGCGTTCCGCGCGATGGGCGTGCGGATCGACGAGGACGGCCCCGGACGCAAGCGCGTGCATGGTGTCGGCATTGATGGACTGAAGCCGCCTTCGGCGCCAATCAATTGCGGCAACGCCGGCACCGGCATGCGCCTGCTGGCCGGACTGTTGGCCGGGCAGCGTTTCGACAGCGTGCTGATCGGCGATGAATCCCTGTCCAAACGCCCGATGCGCCGCGTCACCGAGCCGCTTGCGCGCATGGGCGCACGCATCGACACAGCGGACAATGGCCAGCCGCCGCTGTACATCCACGGCGGACAAGCGCTTTCGGGCGTCGAATACGACCTGCCGGTGGCCAGTGCACAGGTCAAATCCGCGCTGCTGCTCGCAGGCCTCTACGCGAATGGTGAAACCGTGGTGCGCGAACCGCATCCCACCCGCGACTACACCGAACGGATGCTGGCCGCGCTCGGCTGGCCGATCGAGTCTTCCCCCGGTCAGGCGCGTTTGAGTGGCGGGCATCGCCTGTGCGCGGCGGACATCGTGGTGCCGAGCGATTTTTCCTCGGCCGCGTTCTTCCTCGTCGCCGCCAGCATCGTGCCCGGCTCGGAGCTGTTGCTGGAAGGCGTCGGCATGAATCCACGCCGCACCGGCCTGCTGCAAGCCTTGCGCTTGATGGGCGCGGATATCGTCGAACGCAATGCGCGCGAGGAGGGCGGTGAGCCGGTCGCCGACCTGTATGTGCGGCATGCGCCACTGCATGGCGTTGAAATCCCGGAAGGCATCGTGCCGGACATGATCGACGAATTCCCGGTGCTGTTCATCGCGGCGGCGGTGGCCTCGGGCACCACCGTGGTGCGCGGTGCGGCCGAGCTGCGGGTCAAGGAATCGGACCGCATCGCGGTGATGGCCACCGGCCTGCGTGCGATGGGCGCGCGTGTGGATGAAACCCCGGATGGGGCGGTCATCCACGGTGGCACGGCGCTGGGCGGTGCGCAGGTGCAGGCACACCACGATCACCGCATCGCGATGAGTTTCGTGGTCGCAGCGCAATTGGCGTCGGCACCGGTGCGGATCGAAGGCTGCGAAACCGTCGCGACTTCGTTTCCCGGTTTTCTTGAGCTTGCCACCGGCTGCGGCATGGCGATCGGCGCGGCCTGAAGCGCGCCGATCCGCGTCCATGCTGCGCTGTCAGCGGTAGACGATCACCGGAATCTTGGTGTGCGTCAGCACCTTCTGGGTTTCGCTGCCCAGCACCAGAGCGGCCAGGCCACGACGCCCGTGCGAAGCCATGAAAATCAGATCGCAGCCATGGTTTTCAGCCGCGTCGATGATGCCTTCCCACGCTGAATCGGCGGAACCGGTCAACGCCTTGCAGGCCACGCCGGCGGCCTGCGCCCGCGCCGCAACCGCATCGGCATTGTCGCGCGCCTGGCGCTCGGCCTGTTCCTGGTACAGGGTCTGGTCGATATAGGCCTGCTCGGCGAATGGCAGCGTGTAGATCTCCACGCCGCTCCACGCTACCAGCTTTGCATCCAGTGATTTTGCCAGCGCGATGGCGGCATCAGCCGCCTGCAGCGACAGTTCCGAGCCGTCGGTGGGAACCAGGATGGTCTTGTACATGGCGATCTCTCCTTCAGGACCGGCACCACGATGACAGGCGGCGGCCGGCGATGGTTTGAGGGAGGTCAATCCTTGCACATGATGGAGATCAGCGTGGCTGGAACATGATGATGCCCATGCCCGTCAGCGCCACCAGCACCCCGGCGATATCCCAAGGCGTGGGCCGCACGCCGTCAATCGCCCACAGCCACAGCACCGCGATGCCGATATAGACCCCGCCGTAGGCCGCATACACCCGCCCGGCCGCCGTGCCATGCAGCGTCAGCAACCATGCGAACAGCGCCAGACTCAACGCCGCCGGCAACAGCAACCACGCTGAACGGCCCTGCTTGAGCCACAGCCAGGGTAGGTAACAACCGATGATTTCCGCCAGTGCAGTGGCGATGAACAACAGTAGTGTCTTCATCCTGCAGGCCGCCTGTGATGGATGCGTGGCGCGGGCGCTCTGGCGTGGTCGTTGCGGCCTCTTTTCGGCCCGCGTTTGTCACACTTCCTGCCACAAACGGGGTTTCCGCCTTGATTGTGTTCCCGTGACAGTTCGATTTTTTCGGATGTAAGTGATTGAAAATATTGGCGGAAGAGGTGGGATTCGAACCCACGGTAGTGTCGCCACTACGCCGGTTTTCAAGACCGGTGCCTTAAACCGCTCGGCCACTCTTCCGTTGTTTCCGTTGTATCGCACTTGGCCGAACCGGCGTGCCGGTTTGACTCGGGGCATCCAGCCCCTCGCCCCTTCGGGGCCATCGGCCGTTGGCCGATGTTCCGCTTCGGCGTCCTGCCTTCGCGGTCAAGACCGGTGCCTTGAACCACTCGGCTACTTTCCCGACGCGGCAGCGATGGGAACATCGCGGTTCGCCATCGGCGGCCGGCCATTGTCTCCCGATCGGATCACTGTTGTCAGCCCCCAAGCGCGGCGGCGGGGAGGAATCTGCGACAATGCCCGGCTTTCCGTCAGCCAGATCAGCCGTGTCCAGAAGCCGTCGCCAGAAAGCTCCACTCGAATGTGTCCTCGACATCACCGACCTCAGCCACGATGGCCGGGGCGTAGCCCGGCACGAAGGCAAGGCGGTATTTGTCACGGGTGCGTTGCCGGGTGAGCAGGTGCGTGCCGAGGTGCGGGTGTCGCGCAAGCAGTTCGATGAGGGCCGCACGCTGGAAGTGCTGAAACCCTCGCCGGACCGGGTCGAACCGCTTTGCGCGCACTTCGGCGTCTGTGGCGGTTGCGCATTGCAACACCTGTCGCCGTCAGCGCAGATCGCGGCCAAGCAGCACACGCTGGCGGAGAATTTCGAGCGCATCGGCCAGGTGCGGCCGGAGCGCTGGCTGGAACCGCTCGCCGATCACCCCTGGGCCTACCGCCGCAAGGCGCGTCTGGGCGTCAAGTTCGTGCCGAAGAAGGGCAAGGTGCTGGTCGGTTTCCGCGAGGCGGCCGATCCGCGTTTCATCGCCGATGTGTCGCGTTGCGAAGTGCTGGTCGAACAGGTCGGCGCGCGCATCGGCGTGATCGCCGAGATGGTGGATACGCTGGATGCACGCGCGCAGATCCCGCAGATCGAAGTGGCCGCCGGCGATGACCGCACCGTGCTGGTGTTCCGCAATCTGCAGCCGCTGTCGGAGGCGGACCGCGGCAAACTGCTGGAATTCGGCCAGCGCGAAGGTTTCGCGATCTTCCTGCAGCCGGGCGGCAACGACACCGTGACGCCGCTGGATGGCGGTAATCCGGAACTGCATTTCGCGCTGCCGGCCTATGGTGTGGACTACGCCTTTCGCCCGCTGGATTTCATCCAGGTCAACGGCGCCATGAACCAGCGCATGCTCGATCACGCGCTGGCGCTGCTCGACCCGCAAGCGCATGAGCGCGTGCTCGATCTGTTCTGCGGACTGGGCAATTTCACTCTGCCGCTGGCGCGCCGTGCCGCGCACGTGGTGGGCGTGGAAGGCGAGGCCGGGCTGGTGCAGCGTGCACGCGAGAACGCGCAGCGCAACGGCATCGGCAATGTCGAATTCCGCGCCGCCGATCTGACCACCGATCTGCGCAACGAACCCTGGGTGCGCGAAGGCTTCGACGCGCTGTTGCTGGACCCGCCGCGCACCGGCGCCGACGCCACGATCCCGCAATTGCCGCTGGAGCGGATCGGCCGCATCGTCTACGTCTCCTGCCATCCCGGCTCGTTGGCGCGCGATGCCGGCATTCTGGTACGCGAATACGGCTACCGGCTGGTAGCGGCTGGCGTGATGGACATGTTCCCGCATACCGCGCATGTGGAATCCATCGCCTTGTTCGAGAAGCGTTGATGGCTATCGAAATCGAACGCAAATTCCTGCTCGCCAGCGATGCCTGGCGGGCACAGGTGTCGCGCAGTACACACATGGCGCAGGGGTATCTCAACGATGCCGATGCGGTCACTGCGGGTCGCCAGCAGACTTCGGTGCGGGTGCGCATCGGCGGTGAGGTGGCGCATCTGAACATCAAATCGCGCGAGGTCGGGATGCAGCGGCAGGAGTTCGAATACGCGATCCCGCTGGCCGATGCGCAGGCGCTGCTGGCGTTGTGCGTGGGCGGGCGGATCGAGAAGCGCCGGCATCACGTGCAGTATGGCGGGCACCTGTGGGAGATCGACGAATTCGAGGGTGACAATGCCGGGCTGGTGGTGGCCGAGATCGAGCTGGCATCGCCGGACGAGGCGTTCGAGCGGCCGGAATGGCTCGGCATCGAGGTCACCGAACAGTCGCGCTATTACAACCTGGTGCTGGCCGAGCGGCCGTTTTCGCAGTGGACGCCGCAGGAGCGTGCCCCCTTACCCCAACCCTCTCTCCCGTTATGACGGGGGAGAGCGAGCCAAGTTTCAAGGAAAATCATCCATGCTCGTGATTGGCATTTCCGGCACCTGCTTGCAACCACAAGAGCGCGATTGGCTCGCGCATCCGGGTGTGGGCGGGGTCATTCTTTTCACCCGCAATTTCGCCTCGCGCGAACAGGTGTCCGAGTTGTGTGCGCAACTGCGCGAAGCGGCGCCGCATGAGCTGATCCTGTGCGTGGATCAGGAAGGTGGGCCGGTGCAGCGGTTCCGCGAAGGCTTCAGCTCTTTGCCGGAACTGTCGCGTTTCGGCGCGCTGTTCGATACCGATGCCGGCGCCGCGATGGAGGCGGCACGCACCCACGCCTGGCTGATGGCTTCGGAAATCCGCGCCATCGGGCTGGATCTGAGTTTCGCGCCGGTGGTGGATCTGAAGCGCGGCAACCGTGCAATTGGCGAGCGCGCCTTCCATCTGGCGGCGGGCATCGTCGCCGATCTGGGCGCGGCCTATGTGCAGGGCATGCATGCGGCTGGCATGGCGGCCACGCTCAAGCATTTTCCCGGCCACGGATCGGTGCTGGAGGACACACATTTCGATGAGGCCGTCGATCCGCGTCTGCTGGACGTGCTGGAAGCCGAAGACCTGTTGCCGTTCCGCACCGGATTTTCCGCCGGGGCCGAGGCGGTGATGATGGCGCACGTCAGCTATCCGGGCGTGGCACCGGAACCGGCCGGCTACTCGCGTTTCTGGATCAACTATCTGCGCGATACGCTGAAGTTTTCCGGCGTGGTGTTCAGTGATGACATCGGCATGGCGGCGGCTGAATCGGCCGGCGGCGTGGCGGCACGATTGCATGCGCACTACGATGCCGGCTGCGACAGCGTGCTGGTCTGCGCGCCGGCGTTGGTGCCCGATGCATTGGCTGCGATGCGCGAACAGGACATCCGCGCCGATGTGCTGGCCGCGATGGCCGGCCGCCCGGCATCGGACTGGTCCACGCTGGTGGCTGATGCGCGCTGGAGTGAAGCCAAAGCCACACTGGCGGCACTGGCATAGCGTTCGAGACAGTGCCGGATGCCGACCATTTCCCATTCCCCATTCCCCATTCCCGCCCAATGACCGATACCCCCAGACTTTCCGATGCCCTGAAAACCGCCGAACTGCTGTTCGACCGCGCCACACTGGATGCGCAGATCCACGCGATGGCGGCGCGCATCGACGCCGATTACGCCGCTGACGCCGGCGACAAGCCGCTGTTCCTGACGGTGATGAACGGCGGCATGTTCTTCGCCGCGCAACTGGCGCTGGCGATGCGCACCGAACTGGAATTCGACTACCTGCACGCGACCCGCTACCGCGGCAAGACCCGCGGCGCCGGGCTGAACTGGCTGCGCCATCCGCAGGTGCCGATGCTCGGAAGGCGGGTGCTGCTGGTCGATGACATCCTGGACGAGGGCCAGACGCTGAAGGCGGTGCGTGAAGCCTGCCGGCGCGAGGGCGCTTCCGAAGTGCGGATCGCGGTACTCACGCGCAAGCTGCACGACCGCTGCGTGGACGGCATCGAAGCCGACTACATCGGCGTCGAGGTGCCGGATCGCTATGTGTTCGGCTACGGCATGGATTATTACGAACAGGGCCGCAACGTGCCGGCGATCTACGCGCTGTGAGTACGCCTGCGATCCAGCTGGCGGTGATCGGCGGCAGCGGGCTGTACGCGCTGCCGCTGTTCGAGCAGGAACAGGCGCTCGAACCGGACACACCGTACGGCGCGCCTTCCGGCCCGATCCGCATCGGGCAGTTGTATGGGCAGCGCGTGGCTTTCCTCGCGCGTCACGGCGAGGCGCATGCGCTGCCGCCGCACCGGGTCAACTACCGCGCCAACCTCCATGCGCTGGCGCAGTTGCAGCCGGCTGCGGTGCTGGCGATCAATACCGTCGGCGGCATCACCCCGGCCTGTGCGCCGCGTGCGCTGGTGGTGCCGGACCAGATCATTGATTACACCTGGGGGCGGGCATCCAGCTTCTGGGATGAGGCCGGGCCGATGCGCCATGCCGAATTCGGCGAACCGTATTCGGCACGCCTGCGCAACCGGTTGCTGGATGCAGGCCAGCGTGCCGGCGTGGCGCTGGTGGATGGCGGCTGTTATGGCGCCACCCAGGGTCCGCGTTTCGAAACCCGGGCGGAAATTGCGCGGATGCGCCAGGACGGCTGCGATCTGGTCGGCATGACGGGTATGCCCGAGGCGGCGTTGGCGCGCGAACTGGAACTGGATTACACCTGCTTGGCGCCGGTCGCGAACTGGGCGGCCGGCTGTGGCGACGGCGAGGAGATCAGTCTGGACGAGGTCTTCGCCAACCTGGCCGCGACCAATGCGCTGCTGCCGCGCCTGCTGGAGGCGCTGCTGGCCTGAAGCCGATGAAGGCGTCGGGTCGCCAGTGTCACGTCACGTCAGTCGCTGCACCGCGTCCGATGAGTGCTTTTCACCTGCTACAGGAGCATTGTCATGTTTGAACGCTTTTCCCGCAGCTGGAATCTGATCAAGGCCAGCGCCGCCGTGCTGGCCAAGGACAAGGAACTGCTGGTGTTCCCGCTGCTGTCGTCGATCGCGACCCTGATCGTGGCGGCGGCCTTCGTGCTGCCGGCGCTGGGGCTGGGTGCGCTCGATGGCCTGGGTGAGGACGGAGCCGGGCTCAGCATCGGCGTCTATGTGCTGGCGTTCCTGTTCTATCTGGTGCAGT
Source organism: Denitratimonas organivorans (assembly GCF_037478135.1). Lineage (NCBI taxonomy): Bacteria > Pseudomonadati > Pseudomonadota > Gammaproteobacteria > Lysobacterales > Lysobacteraceae > Denitratimonas > Denitratimonas organivorans. Next base: position 258,500 of record NZ_JBBHDV010000004.1, on the reverse strand, counting down.
ACTTCGTGATCTTCTTCTTCAACTCGGCGCTGGTCGGTGCCGCGATGATCCGGCTGGAGGGCGGTGATCCGACCCTGCGCGACGGGCTGCGCATCGCGACTTCGCGTGCGCCGCAGATCCTGGGCTATGCCGCCATCGCCGCGACCGTGGGCATGATCCTGCGCGCGGTGCAGGAGCGCGCCGGCTGGATCGGGCGGCTGGTGGCGGGCTTCCTCGGCGTGGCCTGGACCGTGGCCAGCTTTCTCGTGGTGCCGGTGCTGGTGTCGCGCAACATCGGGCCGATCGATGCGGTCAAGGAAAGCGCGCTGCTGCTGAAGAAGACCTGGGGTGAGAACCTGATCGGGCAGGGCGGCGTCGGGCTGGTGTTCGGCCTGGGCATGTTCGCGCTGATCATCGTGGGCGTGGCCGCGATCGTCGGCGCCGCGATGACCGGCAGCATGGTGTTCACCGGCGTCGTGGTGGCACTGCTGATCGCGCTGCTGGTGCTGGCCGGACTGGTACAGGCCGCACTGACCGGGATCTACTCGGCCGCACTGTACCGCTACGCCAGCGGCGAGGGCGACACCGAGGGCTTTGACGCCGGCCTGCTGGAACATGCCTTCGCGGTGAAGAAGAAATAAGGGCGGCCAAGCAAGGCCAGTCCTGGAACAGGCCCCATTCCGGCGCTGCCGGGATGGGGCTTTTTATTGGCCGGCGCCGGAGGCGGTACATGTAATCCGGGCGTATATCTAGCCCGGGTAAGCGAAGCGCACCCGGGTGCGGCTTTCCCGATGATTTTCAGTCCCGGGTGCGGCCTTCGGCCTTGCCCAGGCTACAGGAGCATGGTTTCAGGCGCTGAACTGGAGGCGTGCCAGTTCGGCGTAGAGGCCGCCCTGGGCGATCAGTTCCTCGTGCGTGCCTTCGGCCACGATGCGGCCGGCATCCAGCACGATGATACGGTCGGCGCGGCGCACGGTCGCCAGGCGATGCGCGATGACCAGCGTGGTGCGGCCGTGCATCAGGCGTTCCAGCGCCTGCTGGATGTCGCGCTCGCTTTGCGCATCCAGCGCGCTGGTGGCCTCGTCCAGCAGCAGTACCGGCGCATCCTTGAGCACCGCGCGCGCGATCGCCACGCGCTGCTGCTGGCCGCCGGACAGGCGCACACCGCGCTCGCCCAGATGGGTGTCGTAGCCTTCGGGCAGGTTCGAGAGGAAGCCGTGCGCCTCGGCTGTGCGGGCGGCTTCGATGATCGCCGCGTCATCGGCATCGAGCCGGCCATAGCGCAGGTTGTCGCGTGCATCGGTGCCGAACAACACCGGATTCTGCGGCACCAGTGCGATCTGGCGGCGCAGTTCGCGCGGATCCAGCCGGCGCAGGTCGTGGCCATCAAGGCTGACGCTGCCCTGTTGCGGATCGTGGAAGCGCAGCAGCAGTTGCAGCACGGTGCTTTTGCCGGCGCCGGAGGGGCCGACCAGCGCGACGGTTTCGCCCGGCCGCAGGTGCAGGTTGAAGTGTTTCAGCGCCGGCTGGTTCTCGCGCCCGGCGTAGTGGAAGGTGACGTCTTCCAGCCGCAGTTCGCCGCGCACCCGCTCCGGCAATGGCTCGGGGTTTTGTGGCGCCTCGATGGTGGTGCGTTCGGCCAGCAGTTCCTCGATCCGGCCCATCCCGCCGCCGGCGCGTTGCAGTTCGGCCCAGACTTCGGTCAGGGCGCCGATGGAACCTGCGCCGATCACCGCATACAGCACGAACTGGCCGAGCGTGCCGGCGCTGAGGGTGCCGCCGATGACATCGCGCGCGCCGATCCACAGCACGCCGGTGATGGCGCCGAACACCAGCAGGATCACCACCGCCGTCAGCGCTGCCTGGGTGCCGATGCGGCGCCGTGCGCTGGCGATCGAGGCGCGCACCGCATCGCCGAAACGCTGCGCTTCGTGCTCTTCACGCACATAGCTTTGCACGGTGTGGATCGCGCCCAGGGTTTCGCTGGCGCTGGCGTTGGCGTCGGCGATACGGTCCTGGTTGTCGCGTGCCAGGCGTTGCACGCGGCGCCCGTACAGCACGATCGGCAGGATCACCACCGGAATCCCGATGGCCGCCATGCCGGCCAGGCGCGGGCTGGTGATCAGCAGGGCGATGCCGCTGCCGAGCATGGTCACGGTGCTGCGCAAGGCCACCGACAGGGTCGAGGACACCACGCTGCGCAGCAGTTCGGTATCGGCTGCCAGGCGGCTGATCAGTTCGCCGGCGCGGGTGCGGGCGAAGAAATCCATGTCCAGCCGCAGCAGGTGCTGGAAGACGCGCTCGCGCAGGTCGGCCACGACCTTTTCACCCAGCAGGCTGACGCAGAAAAACCGCCCGGCGGTGGCCACTGCCAGCACCAGCGCGACCGCGATCAGGCCGACGAACCAGCGGTCGATGCCGGAAGGATCCTGATCGGAAAACCCCCGGTCGATCATCAGACGCACCGCCACCGGCAAGGCCAAGGTGGCGCTGGAGGACAACACCAGGAAACCGAGCCAGCCCACGACCAGGGCGCGGTAGGGGCGCAGGAACGGGAGCAGGGCGCGGAGCGCGGCCAGCGGACGCGGGCGGGGAGTGGGGGATTCGGTATTCAAGCGGAAACGGGTACGGGCAGGGCGGCGGGGAAAGGTCGGGCAGCGGCGGTAACGAGGTTCACGGCGCGGGGTTTTCGTTGATGTCGTCCAGGCGCGCCAGCTCGACCTGGCCGCGCGTGGCATCGCGCAGTGTAACGGCCAGTGCCTCGAAGCGGTGCGCGGGAAGCCGGATCGTGATGCCGATGCCGTCCACGTCGTAATCCTCGGCCTGTTTGAGCGCTTCGTGGGCCTCCAGTGCGCTGTGCACGGTGGCGGCATGTGCGAAGCCGCAGTGCAGGCGGGCATCGATCTGCGGAATCAGCTCGCGCCGTTCGGCCTGGCGCAGGCATTCGGCCGCGCAGCCGCCATAGGCGCGCACCAGACCGCCGGCGCCGAGCTTGATGCCGCCGAACCAGCGCGTCACCACCACCATCACCTGGTCATAGCCCTGGCCATCGATCGCGGCCAGGATCGGTTTGCCGGCGGTGCTGGCCGGTTCGCCGTCATCGGAAAAGCGGTAGGCATCGCCGATCCGGTAGGCCCAGCAGTTGTGCGTGGCGCCCGGGTCGGCAACGTCGGCGAGGAAGGCCAGGGCCGCTTCGGGTGTGGTGACCGGTGCGGCCTGGGCGAGGAAACGGCTTTTCCTGATGTCCTGTTCCAGCCGGGCCGGGGCGGCGAGCGTGCTGGGATTCATTGCCCGCCCAGTGCCGCCAGATCGGCGGGCAGCACGATGTCCGGGTGGCGCTCGCGGAAGGCCGCAAGGCTGGTGCGGGCATCGCTCTGGTCGCCGTGCTGCAGGCGCTCGCGGATGCGTTGCAGCCAGAGATCGGGCGGCAGGTGCGCATCCTGTTGCCAGGGTGGCAACGCGATTTCCCGTACCGCTTGGGCACCGGCGCTGGTGGTGATGGCATCGCCGGGAATCGCGCGTGCGGTGGCGGGCCGGGTTTCGACGGGAGCAGGAGTCGTTGGCGGTGGCGGTGCAGGTGCGGGTGCTGGTGGTGCAGGCGGTGCAGGCGGTGCAGGCGGCGGCGCGCTGCGTTGAACAGGTGCGGCCGGAGCTGGTTCGCTTTCGGTCTTGCGAGCGGCTTCCTCGGTGGAAGCGGCGGCGCGGCGTGATTGGTGTTTCAGGTCGACACTGACCGTATCGGACATGACGGCAGGTTCGGCCAGCGGCGCCTGCGGGAGCGGCACAGGCACATCACTGCCCAGATGGATGTCGAACAGCCCGATCTGCCACGCGACACCGGCTGCCAGTACCGCTGCGGCGGCGGTTCCCAGCCCGGTGCCGAGCCACCAGCGATGGCGCCGAGGCCGGCGTGATGTGCTGCCTGCGGTGTTGCCGGCGGCATGGACACGTGCAGCATGGGCGAGGATGCGGGCATCCAGTTCGGGGGAGGGTTCGACTGCGGGCAGGCCGGCGAGCGCGTCGGCCAAGGCGCGTTCTTCGGCATCCAGCGGGGTGTGGCGTTGCCGGTTCATGGCGTCAGCCTCGCACGCAGCTTTTCCATCGCATAGCGCAGCCGGGATTTGACCGTTTCGCGCCCGGCGCCGGTGATTTCACCGATTTCTTCCAGACTCAGTTCCTGTTCCAGCCGCAATTGCAGGGCGATGCGTTGTTCTTCCGGCAGTTCGGCGATGGCCTGTTGCAGGCGGCGCTGCTGTTCGAAACTGCCGAGCTGCGCGTCCGGCCGGTTGTTGTCGGCATCAGGCAATTGCAGCGGGGAATCCGGATCGTCCAGCGACACCTGCGGGCGCGCGCGGCGGTACTGGTCGATCAGCAGCCGCTGCGCGATCTGGTATAGCCAGGTGGAAAAACGCGCGTCCGGGCGATAGCGCGAACGCGCCGCGACCACGCGGCTCCAGACATCCTGAAAGCATTCATCGGCCGTGGCCCGGGGCGAAATGCCGCGCGCGATGAAACGGTACAGCGGGCCGCGATGGCGCGCATACAGCGTCTGGAAAGCATCCATGTCGCCTGCGGCATAGGCCAGCATCAGATCCTCGTCGCTGGGTGGTTCGCTCATGCGTGGTATCCGCGTGAGGCCGGGAAATCGGGGTGCCGTGCTGTTGATGTGCGGCATCCGCACCGGGTTTCAACGCACAGCCGGCGCCGATGGGGTTGATCCGCTATCGCGATCCGGGCGGGATTCAGGGCCATTGCAGATGTCCGTCGATGACGCTGTTGCAGCGGCCGCCGACCCAGATCGCGGCATCGGCATCGATCCGCACCGAAAGATGCGCATCATGGCCCATTTCGCGGCCCTGACTGACTTCGTAGCCGCGTGCCAGTGCGCTGTCCTTGCCGTCGCGCTGCGCGATGAAGGCCGCGATCAGGCCATTGGCGGCGCCCGAGGCCGGGTCTTCGGCAATGCCGGCGCCGGCCGGGAAGGCACGCACCGCCAGGCCAACATTTTCGCGTGCGAACAGGCACAGGCCCATGCTGTCGCTGGCGGCGGCCAATTGCGCGATAGCGGCGTGTTCGGGCCGCCATTGGCGCAGGGTCGCGGCATCGGCCAGTTCGGCCAGCCACCAGCGTCGGCCGCCATCGACCAGGGCCGCGCCCAGTGGCGCCAGCGCGTGGCCTTCGAGCAAGGGGGTGATGGAGGTGGCGGCAGTGGCACCGGTTTCCAGCAGGCTTGCCGCCGGCGCCTGTACGAACAGGCGGCGCTGCGTGCCTTGATCTTCCACCCGGATCGGCAGCGTACCGGCACCGCATTGCTGCCACAGCAGGCCGTCCTGCGGCGCGCACAGGCCGGATTCCAGCGCCGCATGGGCACTGCCGACGCTGGGATGGCCGGCAAACGGGATCTCGCGGGTCGGAGTGAAGATGCGTACCCGGTAGCTGGCCTGCGGATCGTCCGGCGGCAGCAGGAAGGTGGTTTCGACCAGGTTGGTCCAGGCCGCGATGGCCTGCATTGTGGCCGCATCCAGCGCGCTGCCGTCGATCACCACGCCGAGCGGATTACCGCCGCCGAAACGGGCGGGAAAGACATCAAGCTGGAGAAAGCGGAGTCGGTGCATGGCAGGTTCGCAAACGCATGAAGGGGTGCCGGCCGCAGGCGCCGGGGCCAGCCATGAAGGGTATCCGGGCGGCGGGCGATTCCCAAGCATCGGCGCGGAGTACGGCAGGTAGCGGACAGGGGGCTTATAGTGCGCGGCCCATTCCCGCCGAGGCCGCTCCATGCCGCTTGCGCCCGTCACCCTGAGCTTGATCGCGATCACCTGTGTGGTTTCCTGGCTGGCCTGGAACAAACCCGGCTGGCTCGAGCGGCTGATCCTGTGGCCACCGGCGATTGCGCGCGGCAAGCAGTACTGGCGCTTTCTGAGCTATGGCTTCATCCATGCCGATGCACAGCATCTGTTGTTCAACATGATCACGCTGTACTTCTTCGGCGGCGCGATGGAGAACTATCTGACCCAGCTCGGGCTGCCGTGGCCGTGGGGTTTTGTCGGGTTCTATCTGTCGGCGCTGCTGGTGTCGATCCTGCCCAGCTATCTGCGCCACCGCGATGATCCGGGCTACCGCAGCCTTGGCGCATCCGGCGCGGTGTCGGCGGTGTTGTTCGCTTACATCCTGATCCAGCCGTGGTCGCTGATCTTCGTGTTCTTCCTGCCGGTGCCGGCGATCGTGTACGCGGTGGTGTACGTGGGCTACAGCATCTGGATGGAGCGGCGCGGGCGCGACAACATCAATCACAGCGCGCACCTGTGGGGCGCCGGCTACGGGGTGTTGTTCACGGTGCTGTTGCAGCCGCGCGTGCTGGAGCATTTTCTTGGGAAGCTGATGAATCCGGGGTTCTTTGGCTGAGGGTGCTGCGAGGGTGCCAGGGAGCACCCTATGTTCCTGTAGGTCAGATCAAGCCGCGAAGCGGCGGATCCGACGCCGAAGCCGGATCCGCGCTGTATTGGAGCAAGGAAGCGGGTGCCGCGCCGTCCACGGCAGGGCAGGTCAATCCCGCGTGGTGCGCTTACTCGAAGCCGTCGGAGAACAGCAGGTCGCCGCCGCCGATATCGATGATGGTGCGTTCTACTGCGCCAATGTCACAGCCGGCACCTTGCGGACGCAGTACGCCGCGCTGGTCGTGCTCAGGACAGGCTGCGTCGTCGCCGGCGTCGATGGCTGAGCCGTTCTCGCCGGGCATCGCGGTCGGGGTGGCGCCGCCATTCCAGGTGACCGGGCCGAGTTTCGGATTGACGTCGCTGACATTCATGCCGCAGGCCGCGCCGGGCGGGCAGCCGCCGGCGATGATGCTGGCGTTGATGATCGGCGTGGCGTTCTGGTTGCAGACTTCAATATGGCTGCTGCCCGGGCAGCCGTTTTCTTCCGGATCGGAAATCGTGCCTCCCCACATGATGACGTTGGTCAACACCGGCTCGCTGGTGCCGCCGTTGTTGGCGTGGCTGAGCATCGAGCTGCCGACCCAGCGGTTGCGGTTGTTGAGGAAGGTCACGTTGGTCAGCACCGGGCTGCTGCGGCCGTTGGTGTTGCCGTTGTTGATCATCGCGGTGATCCAGTTGCCTTCAAACGTGACGTTGGTCAAGGTCGGGCTGGCATTGCCGCCATTGGAGCCGTTGTTTTCCAGGGCACCGGCGCCGGCCCAGGCGCTGTTGTTGCGGAAGGTGATATTGGTCAGGGTCGGGTTGGCCAGGCCGCCGTTGCTGCCGACGAGCATCATGCCGCCGCCGGCATCGCCGGAGTTGGCGCTGAACAACAGGTTGCGCAGGGTTGGGCTGCACATGCGTTCGATGCTGGCAGCCCGGCACAGCAGGCCGGCGCCAACGGCATCGCCGCCCGCTCCGGTAATCACGAACCCATCCAGCACCGTGGTGCTGGTGATTTCGGCGCTCGATCCGGTGGCGTCGATCAGCACGACGCGCTCGCTGTTCGCGCCTACACGGTCCGTGGTATTCACCAGCACGCCGTCGGCATCGGTGTTGTCGTTGCGGTCGATGTCGCCGGAAAGCACGGTGCGGTTCACTGCCGGATTGCGCTGGTCCAGGCGGGTTTCGGTGCCGTTGAAACCGCCATAGACGCGCTGGTAGGCGCGGATGTTGAAGCTGATTGTGCGGTCGCTGCCGTCGGTGGGCGTGTAGACGCCCTTGGCCACGCGGATCTCGCCGCAGGAGGAGTTGTTCAGTGCCGTCTGGAGGCTTTTGTAAGCGTTGTTCCAGCTTGTGCCGTTGTTGCTGCCGCTGGCGTCATGCTTGACGTAACAGGGCGCCACTTCCACTTCCACCGCACCCAGGTCGCATCCGTTGCCCTGCGCGCGCGGCACGCCGCGCTGGTCCACAGTCGGGCAGGTATCGTAGTAGAAGTAGGATGCGGCGTTGATCGCCGGGCTGCCGGTACCGGGCAGCATCGACCAGGTCCAGCCGCCGTTGTCGGCGAGTGGCCCGAGCAGCGGATTGGCGTCGATTTCACCCGTACACGAAGCACCGGCCGGGCAACCACCACCGACGATGCTGAAGCGGATCAGCGGTTGGGCGCCGTGGTTGTAGATCTGTGGACCATCACCGTTGGCGGTATTGCCCCACAGGATGGAGTTGAATACGAGCTGGCCGGTGGCTTCCGTGTTGCTGATGCTTCCGCTGTTGGCGATCGCGCCGCCGCGCCCGGCACTGTTGCCGCTGAAGGTGGAAAAACTGATTCCCAACCACGCATTTCCATTGGAGCTGGCGTAGTTGTAGATCGCGCCGCCATGGGTATCAGCGGTGTTGCCGTAGAAGGTGACGTTATCGAAAGATGCGCGACCGGAGCCATTGTTGGAGGCATCGTTGTAGATTGCGCCACCGTAGCTGGCGTTGTTGCCGCTGAACTGGCTCTGGCGGACGACCGGGCTGGCATTGCCGCTTTCAGCATTGATGAGCATCGCGCCGCCATAACTGCCGGCACGGTTGCCGATGAAGCGGACCTCGTGCAGTTCCGGATGGGCATTGCCGGCATCACCGCCATCGGTATACATGCCGCCGCCATAGCTGGTGGCACGGTTGTTGCGGAACTCCACCCGCTGCAGGCGCGGGCTGCTGACACCGCCGGTGTTGCCACGGTGATAGATCGCGCCGCCGTAGCCGGCGACATTGCCGGCGAACAGCATATTGCGCAGGGTCGGGCTGCACTCGTGGCCGGAACTGACCGCACGGCAATACAGGCCGCCACCCAGGTTGAACTGTTCGCTTGAAGCGCCATTGGCGCGGCCGGAAGTGATGACCAGACCGTCCAGCACCGTGCTCCGCGTGATCGCACCCTCGCCGGTGGTGCCATCCATCGTCACCACGTGATGGCTGTTGCTGCCACGGTTGCCGTTGACCGCATCATTGACGATGCCATCGGCATCCACGCTGTCGTCGTTGTCCAGGTCACCGGACAGCACGCTGCGATGCTGTTCCGGATCGCGCTCGTCGCGCAGGATCTCGGTGCCGGCGAAACCGCCATAGATGCGCGCACCGGGGCGCACCACGAAGCTGATCTTGCGTTCGGCGCTGCTCGGATAGGTGCCGGCCGGGACCACTGGCTTGTAGACGCCTTTGCGGACCCAGATTTCGTCGCAGCTTGTGTCGGCCAGCGCCGTTTGCAGTGACATCGCGGTGGCCCAGGAACTGCCGTTGCCGCTGCCATCAGGCGTGACGTGACAGACGGTGGCCTGCGCCGTACCGGCCAGGCCCAGCAGCAACAGGGGGGAAAGACAGAGCAGACGTGCTCGGTTCATGCGTATCTCCAGAGGCGGAAGCGGATGTCGGTCCGGTTTCTTCCCGACGTGACTTCCCCTTACGCAAGGCGATACGGCAACCCTCAAACGGGATGCGGCAACCGGTCCCGGCGTTCAGCCGGGGTTTGGCCTGGTGGCATGGGAGGGTGTGCCTGCGCGGCGCTGCGGCTGGCGTGGGTTGCGAAAAGTGCAGGGTGCAACCGGGGCATTCGCCGGGCACCCGGAAAGTGCTGCAGCATCAGGGCCGCGGGCTGGAACTCACTGCAACGAAGGCTTGCGCCGAAGATCAAGGCGCACGCGCACGATGCCCGGATCGTCGGGCAGCATTTCGCGGCGGAAGCCGAGCGAACGGGCCAGGTCCAGCATCGCAGTGTTTTCGTCCAGCACGTCGCCGTAGATTTCGTCCAGGCGCTTGAGCCGGGCCCAGCGGATCAGCTGCTTCATCAGCATCCGGCCCAGGCCCTTGCCGGTCAGGAAATGGCTGACCAGGATCGCGTACTCGGCGCGGCGCGTGCCTTCGTCGATCGACAGCCGGGCCACGGCACCGACCAGCGCCTCGCCGGGCGGCAGCGGCTCGGCCGCGACCAGGGCGAATTCGTGGCTTGGGTCCAGTTCGGTCAGACGGCGGGTCATGTCCGGCGTCAGTTCCTTGACCGGATGCAGGAAGCGCATCCGGATTTCTTCCGGCGACAGCAGCGAGAAGGTCTGGCGGATCGGTTCGGCATCGGCCGGATCCAGCGGGCGCAGCCACAGGATGCGGCCATCATCCAGTTGCAACTGCTGCGACCAGCGTTCCGGCAACTGGCGGCTGGTAATGCGGGCAGGGCGTCGACGGGAGGATTCGGTGCGGGACACGGCGAGGTTCACGGGCTTGCCCTTGCGGTTGAGGATGCCAGCCCCCCGAGACGGCACGGTGCGCTGTGCGAGGACGGCCGGCGTCAGGCGGGGCAGCGGCATTCTGGCCGAGAACAGGAGTTGCTGCAATGCAGCATCGGGTTCATGTCAGGCCGGGGTTCAGTCGATCATCACCGCAAATTTTAGCGTGAATTGTGAGCCGGATCATGTTTGCTGCAATGCGATAAAACAGCGTGGTGTGGTGCTGCCCGCTGCGAATATCGGGCGATGAGCGGCTCAGCTGGCCTCGCGTGCCAACCAGTGCAGCTGCCAGCGCGCACCGGCGTCGCCCATCGCGGCGGCCAGATCGGGCAGTACCGGCTCGATCGCCTGATCCAGCTGCCAGGGCGGATTGACCAGCAGCATGCCGCTGCCATTCATCCGCAGCGGCGAGTCGTCCGGGCGCACCAGCAGTTCGGCGGTCCAGATATTGCGCGCTGGCAAGTGTGCCACGCGACGGAAGAACGGCAGCAGGGTGCGGCGCTGCTTGATCGGATACCACAGCGCGAAGATGCCCTGCGGCCAGCGCCCGAGCCCGGTCCGGATGGCATCCAGCACGGTGTCGAATTCGGCCGCCTGGGCTTCATATGGTGGGTCGATCAGTACCAGCCCGCGGCGTTGCGATGGCGGCAGCAGCGCCTTGGTGGCCGCGTAACCGTCGCGCTGGTGCACGCCGACGCGCGGATCGCGGGCGAACAGCGCCTTCAGCGGAGCACACTGGTCGGCTTGCAGTTCGCAGCAGGCGATGCGGTCGTCTTCACGTGCGGCCTCGGCGGCAAGCAGGGGAGAGCCCGGATAGAAGCCGGCATCGGTATGCGGGCGTACCGCTTTCAGATATCGCGCCAGTGCCGGTTTCAGCGGCCGGTGTGCGGCTCCCCAGCGTTGCAGCCGGGTGATGCCTTCGGCCGATTCGCCGGTTTTGCCGGCTTCAACCGAATCCAGCGCATAACGACCCTGACCGGCATGAGTATCAAGCAGGAACCACGGCGCCGGCTTGACGGACAAGGCGTCGAGCGTGGCCAGCAGCAACAGGTGTTTCAGCACATCGGCGTGGTTGCCGGCGTGGTAGGCGTGTTTGTAGTTCATCCGGCGGTGCCGCCCGGAATGGCGGCGCGCGCGGTGTCGCGGATGAAACCCAGCAATGCCGCCAGGCCGTTGTTGCGCGTGGGCGACAGGTGTTTGGCCAGGCCGATGGCGGCGATGTAATCCGGTTCAGTGGCCAGGATTTCTTCGGCGCTGCGGTGCGAATAGACCCGCAGCGCCAGGAAGATCAGGCCCGAGACGATCGCCGAATCGCTGATCGCATGGAAGCGCAGTTGCGCGGCATCGCCTTGCGCCACGATCCAGACCATCGACTGGCAGCCGAGCAGGCGATGCTCTTCGGATTTCCATTCCTCGGGGAAGTCCGGCAGCTTGCGTCCCAGATCGATCAGGTACTGGTAGCGCTCGGTCCAGTCGGGGAAGAAGGCGAATTCTTCGGCGATGGCCTGCTGCGCTTGCGCGGTGCTGGATTCCTGCACGAAAGCCGGCGTGCTCATGCGCGCTTCCAGCGCACGCCCTGTGGCGTGTCTTCCAGTGCGATGCCCTCGGCGGCGAGCTGGTCGCGGATCGCATCGGCGCGGGCGAAGTCGCGGGATTTCTTGGCGGCGTTGCGTTCGTCAACCAGGGCCTGGATGCGGGCATCGTCGCCATCGGCGGTACCGCGTGCGAACCATGCCGATGGTGCCTGTTGCAGCAATCCCAGCGCACGGCCGGCACCGAGCAGGGCGCGCTTGGCTGCTGAGCGTTCTTCCGCCGTTTCCGCCTTGCGCGCCGCCGCCGCAATGCCGGCCAGCTGGGCCAGCGCGGCTGGGGTGTTCAGGTCGTCATCCAGCGCGGCTTCGATCACGGCCGGGATGTCGCCATCGCCGGCTTCAACCTGTACGTCCTCCAGATCGCGCAACGTGCCGTAGAGACGGTCCAGCGTGCGCACGCTCTGTTCGATCAGGCCATCGGACCAGTCCAACGGCTGGCGGTAATGCGCCGACAGCAGCGCATAGCGCAGCGCCTCGGCCGGGTGGCGTTCGAGCAGGTCGTTGACCCGGCTCACATTGCCGATCGACTTGGACATCTTGGCGCCGTCGAACATCAGCATGCCGTTGTGCAGCCAGTAGCGTGCGAACACCTTGCCGCCATGCGCGCAGGTGCTCTGCGCGATCTCGTTCTCGTGGTGCGGGAACTGCAAGTCGATGCCGCCGGCGTGGATGTCGATGGTTTCGCCCAGGTGCGCGGCGGCCATCGCCGAGCATTCGATATGCCAGCCCGGCCGGCCACGGCCCCATGGTGAATCCCAGCCGGGCAGCTCGTCGCTGGACGGTTTCCACAGCACGAAATCGCCCGGATCGCGCTTGTACGGGGCGACATCGATGCGGGCGCCGGCAAGCATTTCGTCGCGGTCGCGGCGCGAAAGCGCACCGTAGTCGGCGAAGCTGGCGACCGCGAACAGCACATGGCCATCGGCGGCGTAGGCGTGGCCGGATTCGATCAGGCGCTCGATCATCGCGATGATCTGCGGGATGTGCGTGGTCGCGTGCGGCTCGACGTCCGGTGCAGCCACGCCGAGCGCGTCCATGTGTTCGCGGAAGGCGCGGGTGTACTTGTCGGTGATCACGTTGATCGGCACGCCCAGCTCACGCGCGGCGGTGTTGATCTTGTCGTCCACGTCGGTGATGTTGCGGGCGTAGACCACCTGCGGCCAGCGCCGCCGCAGCAGCGCCGCGAGCACGCCGAACACCACCGGCGGACGCGCGTTGCCGATGTGCACATAGTTGTAGACGGTGGGGCCGCAGACATACATCGTCACCCGCTCCGGGTTCTGCGGCACGAAGGGTTCGGTCTGGCGGGTCAGGCTGTTGTAGAGTCGCAGGGTCATGGGGGTTTCACGGGGCGCCGACGGGGGAAGGCTAAAGGCCCGATTCAGTCGCCGGATGCTTGAATCGACCCGACATGTTACGGGCTGCCCGGCAAGAATCGAAGCACCACAGGGCAGGCCGCCACCGGCTGCAACCAGCCGGGCACCGTTTCAACGTACAACACGCATGGACTGGAACCGTGCAGATCGGCGCGCCTCGGCTTGATGCGATGCCAAGGTCATGGAGGATGCAATGAGGCTCACAATCGGGTTCTGCCTGGCAGTTACGATGTTCGTCGTTGGCGCTGCCGCAGCCCAGGGCGCGGCCTATGTGGACGTGCCGGTGCAGGGACGCGAGAACGTCAGTTACGCCTACGCCGATGTGCTGCGCGCCAATCCCACCTACGAAACGATCCAGATCATCGATCTGCGCGAAGAGTGCCGCGAGGAAACCCCCGTGTCACGCATGCGCGATGAGCCGCGCATGACCGGCTCGATTGTCAGCGGCCTTTCCGCGATGGCGCGCCGGGCGCGGCTGCAGGAGCGGGAAGCCGCGCGTGAAGCAGCCGAGGCCGCCGAACTGGCGGAGGATGGGGTCGAGGAGACAGACCTGCGTTGCCAGATGGTGGAAGTGCCGCGCGAGGAACGCCGCATCAGCGGCTACGACGTCGAATACCGCTACAAGGGCGAGCTGTACATGTCGCATATGGACTACGACCCGGGCAACAAGTTGCGCGTGCGGGTGACCGTGGCGCCGGCGGATTGAACGTGCGTGCCGTGGCCGACAATATCGTGTTGCGCCGCAGCACGGTTCATGCCAGACTCGCGAACATGATTCATATTTGCGCCTCCGCCGACGTCCTGACTTCTGCCCGCATGGCCTCGGGCATGACGTCGCGTGCGCGCCGACCGTTGCCTCCACGATAGGCTGGGCGACGGCGACTTACTGCCATTCTGGATTCCACGGAAAAGCCCGGCTCAGTGCAGCCGGGCTTTTCTTTTTTCAACCATGCCCCAGTGCGGGCGCGCAACCGGAAACACCGCATGAAGCATTTCCTCAACACCCAGGACTGGTCGCGCGCCGACCTCGACGCGTTGCTGGCCGACGCTGCGCGCTTCAAGCGTGAAAAGTTCGGCGATGCGCTGAAAGGGAAATCCATCGCGCTGGTGTTCTTCAACCCTTCGATGCGCACCCGCACCAGCTTTGAGCTGGGTGCCTTCCAGCTCGGCGGCCACGCCATCGTGCTGCAGCCGGGCAAGGACGCCTGGCCAATCGAGTTCGAACTGGGCACGGTGATGGATGGCGACACCGAGGAACACATCGCCGAAGTGGCGCAGGTGCTGGGGCGCTACGTGGACATGATCGGCGTGCGCGCGTTTCCCAAGTTCGTGGACTGGGCCCATGACCGCCAGGACATCGTGCTCAAAGCCTTCGCGAAGTATTCGCCGGTGCCGGTCATCAACATGGAAACCATCACTCATCCCTGCCAGGAACTGGCGCATGCGCTGGCCTTGCAGGAGCACTTCGGCACCAGCGACCTGCGCGGCAAGAAGTACGTGTTGACCTGGACCTACCACCCCAAGCCGCTCAACACCGCCGTCGCCAATTCCGCGCTGACCATCGCCACCCGCATGGGCATGGACGTGACCCTGCTGTGCCCGACGCCCGACTACGTGCTGGATGAGCGCTACCTCGGCTGGGCGCAGCAGAACGTGGCGGAAAACGGCGGCTCGTTCGCGATCAGCCACGACATCGATAGCGCCTATGCCGGCGCCGATGTGGTCTATGCGAAAAGCTGGGGCGCGCTTCCGTATTTCGGCAACTGGGCACCGGAAAAACCGATCCGCGACCAGTACCAGCACTTCATCGTCGATGAGCGGAAGATGGCGCTGACCAACAACGGCGTGTTCTCCCACTGCCTGCCGCTGCGCCGCAACGTCAAGGCCACCGACGCGGTGATGGATTCACCGGCCTGCATTGCCATCAACGAAGCCGAGAATCGCCTGCATGTGCAGAAGGCCGTCATGGCCGCGCTGGCGCTTGGCCAGCGGGAATAGGGAGTGGGGAATCGGGAATCGTAAAAGCGGTTCTCCGGCAGTTCTCCATCAGTCAGCAATCTCAAACCAACAGAACCAGAGGCAGTCCCCATGTCGCAGCAGCCGGCTTCACCGATTCCCGATTCCCCACTCCCCATTCCCGCCCCCGGAGAAAGTCAGCACATCGTGCTGGCTTTCTCCGGGGGCTTGGACACCAGCTTCTGTGTGCCGTACCTGAAAGAGCAGGGCTGGAACGTGCATACCGTGTTCGCTGATACCGGCGGTGTGGATGCGGAAGAGCGCGCCTTCATCGAAGCCCGTGCGGCCGAGCTGGGTGTGGCCAGCCATCTGACCGTGGATGGTGGGCCGGCAATCTGGGATGGTTTCGTCAAACCGTTCGTGTGGGCTGGTGAGGGCTATCAGGGTCAGTATCCGCTGCTGGTGTCGGATCGCTATCTGATCGTGGATGCGGCGCTCAAGCGTGCTGCCGAGCTGGGCACCAATGCCATCGCGCATGGCTGCACCGGCATGGGCAATGATCAGGTGCGTTTCGATCTGGCGGTCAAGGCGCAGGGCGATTACCGCATCGTCGCGCCGATCCGCGAGATCCAGAAGCAGCACACCCAGACCCGCGCCTACGAGCAGGCCTATCTGGAAGAGCGTGGCTTCGGTGTTCGTGCCAAGCAGCAGGCCTACACCATCAACGAAAACCTGCTCGGCGTGACAATGTCCGGTGGCGAAATCGACCGCTGGGAAGCGCCGGGTGAAGGTGCACGCGGCTGGTGTGCACCGCGTGCGGAGTGGCCGGCGACGGCGTTGCAGGTGCGCATCGGTTTCGTGCGTGGCGAAGCAGTGTCGCTGGATGGGGAAACCCTCGACGGCGCCAGCTTGCTGTCCAAACTCAACACGCTGTTCGCAGCCTACGGCGTTGGCCGTGGTGTCTATACCGGCGATACCGTGATCGGCCTGAAGGGCCGCATCGTGCACGAGGCACCGGGTCTGACCGCGCTGCTGACCGCGCATCGCGCCCTGGAGGAAGCGGTGCTGACCAAGCAGCAGAACCGCTTCAAGCCCGAAGTGGCGCGCAAGTGGGTGGAACTGGTCTATGAGGGCTTTTTCCACGACCCGCTCAAAACCGATCTGGAAGCCTTCCTGCATTCTTCGCAGGCCATGGTCAATGGCGAGGTGGTGCTGCATACCGAAGGTGCACGCGTGGATGCGGTCGCGGTGTCGTCGCCGCATCTGCTGCATGCCAAGGGCGCAACCTATGCGCAATCGGCCGACTGGGGCGTGGAGGAGGCCGAAGGGTTCATCAAGCTGTTCGGCATGAGCTCCACGTTGTGGGCCGAAGTGAACAAAGGCGGGAACTGATCCCGCAACCGCGTCATTCCGGTTCACCGGAATGACGTCATCTGGATGTCTGGATAACAGCATTACGGCATGACCATGACTACGTTGCTCGCCAACACGCTCGAACATCTCAAGGCGCTGGTGTCCTTCGACACCCGCAATCCGCCGCGCGCGATCAGCACCGGCGACATCTTCGATTACATCCGCGCGCAGTTGCCGGATTTCGCGGTCGAGGTGATCGACCACGGCGCCGGTGCCGTCAGCCTGTATGCGGTGCGCGGCACGCCGAAGCTGATGTTCAATGTGCATCTGGACACCGTGCCCGATTCGCCGGCGTGGACGGCCAGCCCGTTCGAACTGCGGGTGGACGGCGAACGTGCGGTGGGTTTGGGCGCGTGCGACATCAAGGGCGCGGCGGCGGCCTTGCTGGCGGCGGCCCGAGCGCACAACGGCGATGCGGCCTTCCTGTTCACCAGCGACGAGGAAGCCAATGATCCGCGCTGCATTGATGCCTTTCTCGCACGCGCGATCCCTTACGACGCGGTGCTGGTGGCCGAGCCGACGCAGTGTCGCGCGGTGCTGGCGCATCGTGGCATCGCGTCGGTACAGATGCGATTTGCCGGCCGGGCAGGGCACGCCTCGGGCCGCCAGCAGGCGTCCGACAGCGCGCTGCATCAGGCCGTGAGCTGGGGGCATCGTGCGCTGGAACTGGTGCGCTTGTTGGAAGGCGAAAAGTTTGGTGGGCTGTCCGGCCTGCGCTTCAACATCGGTCGCATCGAGGGCGGTATCAAGGCCAATATGATCGCGCCCGAGGCCGAGCTGCGCTTCGGTTTCAGGCCGCTGCCGTCGATGGATTTCGACGCGCTGTTGCAGCATTTCGCGGCGCTGGCCGAGCCGGCTGCGGCGCTGTTCCAGCAAACCTTCCGTGGCCCGAGCCTGCCTTCCGGCGATCCGGCGCTGGCCGAAGACCGCCGGCTTGCCGCACGTGATGTGGCCGACGAACTGGAACTGGGAATCGGCAACGCGGTGGATTTCTGGACCGAAGCCTCGCTGTTTTCAGCCGCCGGCTACAACGCGATGGTCTACGGCCCGGGCGACATCGCGCAGGCCCACACGGCTGATGAATGGGTCGCGCTGGCGCAGCTGGACGAGTACGCGCGCAATGTCGTGCGGATCATTGGAAATACTTGAAGATGTCAACGCAGTCTGCTGCAAAACAACAGGTTTTCACTGAAGATATTTCCACCGATGCAGGCGCTGCGGAGCTTTATCCGGTGCTGCATCAGGCCGCCGCGCTGCGGGCATTGTCCACCAGCCCTTCCACCCGTTCCCGGATCGCAAACCCCGCCATGTCCCACCTCCAGACCCGCCAGACCATCGTGCGCCTGCTCTCCAGCATGGCCAGCGCCAAGGAGATCAGCCAGTACCTGAAACGCTTCTCGCAGCTGGACGCGGCCCGCTTCGCCGTGGTCAAGGTCGGTGGCGCGGTGCTGCGCGATGACCTGGAAGCGCTGACCTCCTCGCTGACCTTTCTGCAGGAAGTCGGGCTGACCCCGATCGTGCTGCACGGCGCCGGCCCGCAGCTGGATGAGGAATTGGGTGCGGCCGGCATCGAAAAGCAGACCGTCGACGGCCTGCGCGTGACCACGCCGGAGGCGCTGGCGATCGTGCGGCGCGTGTTCCAGGCGCAGAACCTGCGGCTGGTCGAGGCGCTGCAGCAGAACGGCGCGCGCGCCACGTCGATCATCGGTGGCGTGTTCGAGGCCGAGTTCCTCGGGCGTGAAACCCTGGGCCTGGTGGGCGAGGTGACGCAGGTCAATCTGGCCGCGATCGAAACCAGCCTGCGCGCCGGTTCCATCCCGGTGATTGCCAGCCTTGGTGAAACCCGTGGCGGCCAGATCCTCAACGTCAACGCCGATTTCGCTGCCAACGAGCTGGTCAAGCGTTTGCAGCCGTACAAGATCATCTTCCTGACCGGCACCGGCGGCCTGCTGGATGTCGGCGGCAAGGTCATCGACTCGATCAACCTGTCCACCGAATACGAGGCACTGATGCAGCAGCCGTGGATCAACGGCGGCATGCGGGTCAAGATCCAGCAGATCAAGGATCTGCTCGACAGCCTGCCGCACGAATCTTCGGTTTCGATCACGCGTCCGGGCGATCTGGCCAAGGAACTGTTCACCCACAAGGGCTCGGGCACGCTGGTGCGGCGCGGCGAAAAAGTGCTGCGGGCCAGCCGCTGGGACGAACTGGATCTGGAGCGTCTGCGCGAACTGATCGAATCCAGCTTCGGGCGTGCGCTGCTGCCGGATTATTTCGAGCGCACCCCGCTGCTGCGAGCCTACGTCAGCGAAAACTACCGCGCCGCGATCCTGCTGTCCGAAGTGGACGGACATCCGTACATGGACAAGTTCGCGGTGCTCGACGAGGCCCAGGGCGAAGGCCTCGGGCGCGCGGTGTGGAATGTGATGCAGGCGGAAACCCCGCGCCTGTTCTGGCGTTCGCGCCACAACAACCAGATCAACGTCTTCTACTACGCCAACTCGGACGGCTGCTACAAGCTCGGGCAGTGGAAGGTGTTCTGGTACGGCCTGGACGGGCTGGAACAGATCGGCGAGGCGGTGCGCTATTGCAGTGAACGCCCGGCGACGCTGGTCGGATGAAGGAGGACAGCGGCATGCAGCAACGCAAACGTGTCGGCATCATCGGCGCACGCGGCCACACCGGCAGCGAACTGATCCGGCTGGTGGCCGGGCATTCCGGGCTGGAACTGGCCTTTGTTTCCTCGCGCGAACTGGATGGCCAGCGTGTCTCCGACCACAACCCGGATTTTGCCGGCGATCTGCGCTACGAGAACCTTGATCCGGAAGCTGCCGCCGGGCGTGGCGTCGATGCCGTGGTGCTGGCCTTGCCCAATGGCAAATCGGCGCCGTTTGTGGCGGCCTTTGACGCCCTTTCTCCTATCGCGGGCGGGGGAGAGGGAACGAGCACCACAGGTGCGAGTGCTGCTTCGACTTCCGGCAAAAGCCCCCCTCACCCTAGCCCTCTTCCCCGCGAGCAGGGGAGAGGGAGCGAGGTGGTCATCGTTGATCTGTCAGCCGATTACCGCTTTGATCCGGGCTGGTACTACGGCCTGCCGGAACTGACCCGCAAGCGCTATGCCGGGCAGCGCCGCATCGCCAATCCAGGCTGTTACGCCACCGCGATGCAGCTGGCGATCGCACCGCTGAAGGATGTGCTGGCCGGGCCGCCGCAATGTTTCGGTGTCTCCGGCTATTCGGGCGCCGGCACCACGCCGTCCGAGCGCAACGATGTGGAAAAGCTGCGCGACAACCTGATGCCCTACAGCCTGACCGACCACATCCACGAACGCGAGGTCAGCGCCCAGATGGGCCTGCCGGTGGAATTCATGCC
The DNA here is from genome assembly GCF_037478135.1 of Denitratimonas organivorans. Classification (NCBI taxonomy): domain Bacteria; kingdom Pseudomonadati; phylum Pseudomonadota; class Gammaproteobacteria; order Lysobacterales; family Lysobacteraceae; genus Denitratimonas; species Denitratimonas organivorans. The sequence continues at coordinate 238,635 of NZ_JBBHDV010000004.1, read as the reverse complement.
GCATGTGGCACCGCATTTCCGCGGTATCACGATGACGCTGAACCTGTGGCTGGACGCACCGATGAGCCGCGAGGCGGTGCGTGCACGCTTCCTGTCGTACTACGGCGGCGAACCGCTGGTGACGATCCAGGACGAAGCACCGTGGGTGTCTCAGATCGCGCAGCGACATGGCGCGGTGATCGGCGGATTCACGATGTCGCCGGACGGGCGGCGCGTGGTGCTGGTCTCGGTGCTGGACAACCTGCTCAAGGGTGCAGCCACGCAGGCTATGCAGAACCTCAACCTGGCGCTGGGCTTTGACGAAATGAAGGGAATCCAGGCATGACACGACAACACGCGGAGAGGCGGGCATGAGCGGCTTGCTGTGGCAGAAGGCGGGGGTCCAGACCGATGCGCGGATCATGCGTTTTCTGGCCGGCGATGACGTGATCCTGGATCGCGAATTCTTCCTGTTCGACATCCAGGCCAGCCGGGCGCATGTGGAAGGCCTGCGCAACATCGGCATCGTTTCGGCCGATGAAGCCGGCGCCCTGATCCAGGAACTGGAACAGCTGGCCGAGGACTTCAGCGCCGGGCGTTTCGTGCTGGACGAGCGCTACGAGGATTGCCATTCGGCGATCGAGGCACGCCTGACCGAACGCCTCGGCGATGCCGGCCGGCGCGTGCACACCGGGCGAAGCCGCAACGACCAGATCCTGGTCGCCACGCGGCTGTGGCTGAAGGCGCGTCTGGAGGAACTGGCCGGGCGCAATCTGGAAGTGGCTGGCGTGTGTCTTGCGCGTGCACGAGAACCATCGCTGCCGCTGCCCGGCTACACCCATCTGCAGCGCGCTGTGGTGTCTTCCAGCGCGATGTGGTTCGCCGGCTTTGCCGAGAGCTTCATCGACAACGCGATGGCGGCCCGCGCCGCGTTCGCGCTGGTGGATGCCAATCCGCTCGGCACCGCCGCCGGCTATGGCGTCAACCTGCCACTGGATCGCGACCACGGCACCGCCGCGCTGGGCTTTGCCCGGATGCAGATTTCCCCGATCTACGCGCAGCTGTCGCGCGGCAAGTTCGAGCTTTGCGCGTTGGATGCGCTCGCCGCCGCAGTGCTGGACCTGCGCCGGCTGGCGTGGGATCTGTCGCTGTTCACGACCGGCGAATTCGGCTTTGTGACGCTGCCCACGCAGTTCACCACCGGCAGTTCGATCATGCCCAATAAGCGCAATCCGGATGTGGTCGAGCTGATGCGTGCCAGCTATGCGCCGATTGCCGCCGCACGCTGCGAGATCGAACAACTGCTGTCGCTGCCCAGCGGCTACCAGCGCGATCTGCAGCTGTCCAAGGGTTCGCTGGTGCACGGCTTCCGCCACGGGCTGGACGCGTTGGCGCTGCTGCCGGATCTGCTGCGCCAGATGCAGTGGAAACCCGACGCGATGCGTGCCGCGATCGAGCCGGCGATGTATGCCACCGATGTCGCGATTGAAGCGGCACTGGCCGGCATCCCGTTCCGCGATGCCTACCGCGCCGCAGCCGATGCGAGCAGCGAGGCGGGGCAGGGCCGCACGCCGGAAGGCAGCCTTGCGGCACGGGTGTCGCCCGGGGCCGAAGGGCAGCTGCGGCTGGATGTGCTCGAAGCCCGTCTGGTGCAGGCCTCGCAAGCGCTCGCCGCGTTCTACAGCGCCTGACGGACGCGTACCGGACCGGCACAGACAAATTCCATGAATCCCCCCAACCCTCCCGTCTTCACCGAACAAGCGCTGCCACCGTGGAAGCGGGCCGTGCTCAAGGTCGGCAGCAGCCTGCTGGCGGCGCCCGGCGGTGGCCTGACGCCGCGTCATGCACTGGCACTGGCGCAGTTCGTATCGGCCAATGTGCAGGCCGGACGTGAAGTGGTGATCGTGTCTTCCGGCGCGGTCGCGGCTGGGCGTGCGATCCTGCCGCGAGCGGCTGAAGCCGGTGCCGCGATGGCGGCCCGCCAGGCGCTGGCGGCACTCGGACAGGCGCAGCTGATCGGCCTGTGGCAGCGCTTTTTCGAACGCCCGGTGGCGCAGGTGCTGCTGACCCATGACGATCTGCGCAATCGCCGCCGCTATCTGAACGCACGTGGCACGCTGCTGGAACTACTGCGGCTGGGCGCATTGCCGGTGGTCAACGAGAACGACACCGTGTCGGTGGACGAACTCAAGCTCGGCGACAACGACAATCTGGCCGCCTTCGTCGCAGCGCTGGTCGATGCCGAGGTGCTGTTCATCGCCAGCGATGTCGCCGGCCTCTACAGCGCAGATCCGCGCAGTTGCCCGGATGCGCAGCCAATCAACGAAGTGCCTGCGATCACGCCGGAAATCCTCGCAATGGCCGGCGGCAACGGCAGTGCGCTCGGCACCGGCGGCATGCGTACCAAGCTGGATGCCGCAGCCAAGGCTGCCAGTGCCGGCATCCAGACCGTGCTGTTCAGTGGCACCGATGGCCAGACCCTGCGGCTGATGGCCCAGGGCAGCGTCTGCGGCACCCGCTTCCACGCGGCCGGCACCCGTCTGGCAGCGCGCAAACACTGGTTGCGGCACGCGCCTTCGGTGCCCGGCGCGGTGCTGGTGGACGCCGGTGCGGCCGAAGCGCTGGGCCAGCGCGGCGCGTCGCTGTTGCCCGGGGGCGTGCTCGATGCACTGGGTGATTTTGCGCGCGGCGATATCGTCGAAATCCAGTGTCGGCGTGATGATGCGCTGCAGTTGATCGGGCGCGGACTGGTGCAGTATTCGGCCAGCGACATCCGCCGCATTGCACGCCGCCATTCGCGTGAGATCGATTCGATCCTCGGCTACAACTACGGCGAAAGCATCGTGCATCGCGATGATCTGGTGCGACAGTGAGCATCAGGCGCACGCCAGCGGCATCCGGCACGGAAATCGCCGCGGGCTTCGCGGTAGCATGACTGGTCCTTCACAGGCGCGGTGAGTGCATGTCCTGGCAAACCCTGATTGATGTGCCATCGCTGATGGCGGAAATGGCGCGTCAGGCCAGCAGTGACACGCCACTGGTGCTGGTCGATTGCCGTTTCGACCTGAGCGACCCTGCTGCGGGTGAACGCGCCTATCTCGCCGGACACCTGCCCGGTGCGCGCTATGCGCATCTGGACCGTCATCTTTCCGATCTGAGTCGTGAAGGCAGGGGCCGTCATCCACTGCCTGAGGCGCAGGCCTTCTGCGTGGAACTGGCCAGCTGGGGCATCACCCCGGCGCACCAGGTCGTGGCCTATGACGCGCACGGCGGCGTGTTCGCGGCGCGGCTGTGGTGGATGCTGCGCCTGCTCGGGCATCGAGATGTGGCGGTGCTCGATGGCGGCCTGCCGGCGTGGGTCGCGCAGGGTGGCGAACTGGAGCGCTCGATTCCACGCCCGCGGCCCGGACATTACAAGGCGCGTTTCGATATCCGCGAGATCGTCACCACCGCGGTGGTTGCGGCACGCATCGCCAGTGGCGGCGGCATGCTGCTGGATGCGCGCGCGCCGGAGCGTTTCCGGGGCGAGGTCGAACCGCTGGACGCTCGCGCCGGCCATGTGCCCGGCGCGGTGAACCACTGCTTCAAGGACAATCTGGCGGCTGATGGCAGCTTCCTGCCGGCGCCGGAACTGGCCGAAAACTTCCACACGCTGCTGGGTGCGGTGCCGGCCGGCGAGGTGGTGCACATGTGCGGTTCCGGCGTTACCGCCTGCCACAATCTGCTGGCGATGGAGCACGCCGGACTGCGTGGTTCGCGCGTCTACGCCGGTTCCTGGAGCGAATGGGTGTCCGAGCCTTCGCGCCCGGTTGCGCTCGGAGCCTGAAGCCGGCGGCGCGGATTTTCACCGACTTTCAAGGGATATGACGGATGGATCGAGCACGCATGAGCCCGGTCGGGCGGCTGTTTTCCGTGGTTGCGCTGATCGAGGCGCTGACCTGGGCCGGGCTGCTGCTCGGCATGCTGCTCAAGTACGGCACCGGCACCACGGATCAGGGGGTGTGGCTGTTCGGCCGGCTGCACGGATTCGCGTTTCTGATCTATCTGGGCGTGACGCTGTTTTCGGCCTGGCGTCTGAACTGGCCGTTCTGGGCCACGCTGGCGGCGGTGCTGGCCGCGATTCCGCCGCTGCTGACGCTGCCGCTGGAAATCTGGTTCCGGCGGCGTGGACTGCTGGCGCTGCGCGAGCCGGCGACAGCCTGAAACAGGCTCGCGCGCCGACGCTCGCGGGCCGGACTCAGCGTTTGCCGAGATTGGCGACCACGTGCTGCAACACGGCCTGGGTTTGCGGCGACTGCCAGGCTGCGATGAAGCGCGGCAGCTCCATCCGGGCCGGGTCCATGATCGATTCGAGCAGATCGCGGCGCGCGATGGCGCGGGTGTCTCGCTGTGCATTGCCGGGCAGCTTGAGCATGTTCTGCAGCCAGGCCAGCGCCTGTGCCGGCACCTGTTCGGGTTCGGCCAGTTCATCGACCAGGCCGACGGCCAGTGCTTCTTCGGATTCAATCATCGAGCCGGCCACCAGCATGCGTTCGGCCTGGCGCGTGCCGACCACGCGGCGGAAGGCGTACTGGATCGGTTCGGGCACGAACAAGCCGACCTGCACTTCGTTCAGCCCGATCCGGTAAGGCCCGCGTGCCATGACGCGGTAATCGGCATACAGGCAGATCACCGCGCCGCCGGCCGGGCTGTGGCCACCGATGGCGGCCGCCGACAGCAGCGGCGAGGCCGCCAGCGCGCGGCAGACATTGCCGAACGCGGTCCAGGTCGCCTCGACCGCTTCGATGCCCTGCGACAGCAGCCAGGGCAGGTCCAGCCCGCCGGTGAACACGCCGGTGCTGCCGCTCAATAGCAGCGCGCGAACGCCCTGGTCCGGCGCGGCCTCGATGGCTTCGCGCAGCGCGGTCAGCAATTCCAGATTCAGCGCATTGACCGGCGGGCGGGCAAGACGAAGTTCGAGGATGCCGTCGTGGTTGATCTGGTCGAGCATGGGCGGGCCTGCAGTGTGGGTCGGAGGAATGGCCCGCAAGCCTAGCAAGTTTCGGCGCCATCCGTACGCATTGGTACGGATGGCGCGGTGGCATGGATCAGACGGGATGGCTCAGCGCCGGAATGAGCTCACGGAACTTGAGCGGAGATTCCTTCGCGGGAAATCAGGGCCGCACTTCGGCCGGCCAGCGGTAGCGCACGCGGTAGCTCAACACGGTTTCGCCGTTGGCCGGCACGTTCACCTCGAAACGCACGTTCTGCGCATTGTTGCGCTCCCAGTCCTGCGAGCTTTCGAGAATTTCCCAGTCCTGCCAGCGGTTAAGCGCTTCGTGCACGCGCACCGTGACGGCGCTGGATTTTGCATTGGACAGCTTCACCTGGATGGTTTCCTCCAGGCTCAGACGGTCGGCGGCCAGACGCAGTTCGGTCTGGGTGCGTTCGGCGGAAAGATCGAAGGCCTCGCCCAGCGCCAGCGCGACTTTCTGTCCGGCGGCGGTGTGGCCGAGGCGCGCTTCGCCCAGCAGCGCATCAGCGCCGCTGCCGGCCTCGAACACGCGTACGCGCCCGGCCGGCAGTGGTTTGCCCAGGCCGGACTTTTCGTCATTGGTGAAGTTCAGCGTGGTGGTGACGCTGTGCTGCTCGGGATTGGGATTGGAGTGTACCTGCGGGCGCGGCGGGCGCCAGCTGCTGCCACTGTTGCCGACCTCGTAGCGCCGTTCGCAGGCCACGCCTTCGGTTGGATCCAGCAACGAGACACGCTGGATGCTGCCGTTGGGCAGGTCGATGCGCTGGCGCAGCGGATAGGCGTGGTATTCGCCCGAAGCCTCGGCATCCGGTGCCGATTCGTAGGCCATGTCCATCATCGCGGCGGCCTTGGCCATCACCGGCGCGGGTGCGCGCGGTGCGGAGCTGCGGACCTGGTTCGGATTGCCGGCCACCAGGGTCAGCGCGGTGGCGGGGAAGCTGGCGCCGGAGCGGTTGATGACCTGGGCTGCACCGGAAAACGACAGCGTGCAACGCTGCGCCGGGCCATCGACGCGGGCCAGGTATTCCGCCTGCCAGGCCATGCCGCCGGTGGCGTAGTCGAGCTGGAAGGTTTCGCGCCCGGCACGCGGGCTGTCCAGTTCCCAGCGCAGCGTCGGGCGGCTGGACATGCCTTCGGGCAGGCTCGCCAGTTCGAAACTGCTGTAGCTGGCCAGCACCGAGACCTTGCCGTCATCGCGCAGCAGGGTCAGGCCGTCGCCGGCGGCCAGCAGGATGCCGCTGTGGCTGCGGCGCGTGCCGCCATCGGCCTGTTCCACCTGTACGCGCTGGCCGATGGCCTGGTTCAGCAAGGCGGACTGGTCGGGCAGGGCGAAGTCGTAGCGCTGGCCGGTGATGCGCAGTGCCGGATTGGAAGGTTGCAGACGCACGCTGCCGATATCGATCGCGGTGGGCAGTTGGTCCAGCGCGGCGCTGCCGGCGCCACGCGGCAGCTCGAAGCTCCGCTGCTGGCTCACCAGCGCCAGGCCGGGCATGCCGGCGGAGGGATAACTGTTGGAAACGGAATCGAAGTCACCCGAGTACAGCGTGACCTTGGTATCGGCGGCGGTTGCGGACATGGACATCACCAAAGCGAATGAACAGAACAGAGCAGTGCGGCGCATGGGACTTCCTCGCAGGGGGACAGGACGTATCATAGGTACCCATGAACGCGATATTTGGAAAATTGGGGTGGATCCTACTGCTGGCGCCGTGGGCGTCGGTTCAGGCTGCCGACCCGGCCCCGGCCGAAAACGTCCCTGCGCAGAGCGCAGCGGTGAACCTGCTTGAAGCCCGCGACGGCTGGATCCGTACCGCGCCACCACAGGCGCCGGTGCGGGCCGGTTACGTCAGCCTGCACAATCCCGGTACGCAGGAAGTCGTCATCGACGCGGTGCGTTCGGACGCCTTCGGCGCGATCGAGATCCACGAGATGCACGATGTCGATGGCGTCATGCGCATGCGCCGCGTGTCGTCGCTGACGCTGGCCCCGCGGCAGAGCGTGGAACTGGCACCCGGCGGCCTGCACCTGATGCTGTTCCGCCCCAGCGGCGCCTTGCATGAAGGCGATCAGGCACGCTTCGTCTTCTCCGGCCCGCAGGGCGATGTGCTCGAAGCCGACCTCGTGGTACGCCAGCCATAAACCGGACCACGCAGCTGTCATCGGCGGCATGCCACAATCGCGGTTTTGCTTCGGGGTGTTTCAGATGCTGCGATGGGTTGTGATGATTCTGGGAGCGCTCCCGCTGCTCGCCTGTGGGCCGGCACCGGCACCGCAGGCAGCACCCGAAGCAGCGCCACCGCCAGCACCGATCCAGGTGCGCGTGGCCAGCTACAACGCCTCGCTGTACGACAACGACGCCGGTGGCCTGATCGCACGGCTGGAGCGCGACGATGAGGCGGCCCGCAACATCGCGGCGGTGATCCAGCATCAGCGCCCGGACGTGCTGCTGCTCAACGAATTCGATCACGATCCGGACCTGCGTGCCGCCGAACTGTTCCAGCGCCGCTATCTGGAAATCCCGCAGGCCGGGCAGGTACCGATCCGCTACGACTACCGCTTCAGCGCCCCGGTCAACACCGGCGAACCCAGCGGCATGGACCTGGATGGTGATGGTCGCAGCGACGGCCCCAACGATGCTTTCGGCTACGGCACGCATCCGGGCCAGTACGGCATGCTGGTGCTGTCGCGCTATCCGATCGACACCGCTGCGGTGCGCAGCTTCCAGCATCTCCTGTGGAAAGACCTGCCTGATGCGCGACGCCCGATGAATCCGGACGGCACACCGTATTACAGCGATGCCATCTGGGAACGTTTGCGGCTTTCCTCGAAATCGCACTGGGATGTGCCGATCCGCACCGCGCTGGGCACGCTGCACCTGCTGGCCTCGCATCCGACCCCGCCGGTGTTCGATGGCCCGGAAGACCGTAACGGCGCCCGCAATGCCGACGAAATCGCGCTATGGACACACTATCTGGACAGCCCAGACGCTGCATGGCTGTGTGATGACGCCGGCCGCTGCGGTGGCTTGCCGGCCGCTGCGCATTTCGTGCTGGCCGGCGACCTCAACGCCGATCCGGACGATGGCGACGCTGCCGAAGGCGCCATCGCGGCACTGCTGACGCATCCGCGCGTGGCGGCGGATTTCGTGCCACGCAGCCAGGGCGCGGTGGAAACCGCAAAGCGTCATGGGATCGAAAGGCACGGCGATGTCGCCAGCCATACCGGCGATTTCGGCCCGCGCACCGGCACCATGCGGCTGGATTATGTGCTGCCTTCGCGCAGCCTGACGGTGCGTGACGGCGGCGTGTTCTGGCCGCAGCAAGGCGAGCGCGGCGCGGACTGGTGCGCCGCTTCGGATCACCGCATGGTGTGGCTGGATCTGGGGCTCTGACGCCCGCCACCCGGCACGCACCCATCGTCGCGCCGGAGTTTGCAGGTAGAGTTCCGGGCGATGTTGGCAAACCCGGAGACTGCAATGAACCGATCACCTGCACGCGCGGCGGGCCTCGGCGCCCTGGCGCTGCTGATGCTGCTGCTGGTCCCGCTGGCAGCGGCGAAGGACGGCATGAGTCTGCAGCAGGTCGCGCTCACGCGCAGTGTTACCGATGTGGCGATCCAGCCGCAGGGTGGTGCGATCGCCTACATCCTTTCCGTGCCGCGCGTGCCGGGCCAGGACAAGGACGGGCCAGCATGGGCGGAACTGCATGTGGTCGATACGGCTGGCCGCTCGCGTCCGTATATCAGTGGCCAAGTCAATGTCGCCGCGCCACGCTGGCTGCCGGATGGCGGCATCGTCTTCCTGATGCGGGGAGCTGGCGACAACTATCGATCGTTGTACCGGATTCCGTTCGATGGTGGCGGTGCGCAGCGGCTGCGGATGCTGGACAGCGATATCCGCAACTTCAGCGTTTCACCCGATGGACAACAGGTCGCGCTGGTGGCGCTGGAACCGGAAGATCCCGAACTCAAGGCCATGCGCGACAAGGGTTTCAACGCGCAAGTGGTGGAAGAGGGCACGCGCCGGGCGCGGGTCTGGATCGCAGCGCTGGATGATCCAGCCGCTGCCGCGACGCCGCTGGAAATCGAAGGTTCGGTGCAGTCGGTGCACTGGAGTCCGGCTGGCGACCGGCTGGCGCTGGTGGTGACGCCGAACGAGCGCATCGACGATGTCATGGTTGCGGCGCGGGTGCGCATCGTGCGGGCGCGCGATGGGCGCGAACTGGGCCGGGTCGACAACCCCGGCAAGCTTGGCCAGCTGGCATGGAACACCGATGGCTCGCAGCTGGCGATCATTTCCGCGCAGGATGCGAACGATCCGCGCGAAGGCCGGCTGACCGTGGTCGGGCGCGATGGTGGTGTGCAGCGCGATCTGCTGCCCGGGCTTGAGGGCCATGTCTGGAACCTGCAATGGCGCGATCCGCACCGCATGGTGTTCATCAGCAACGAAGGCACCGCCACCCGCATCGGCGAAGTGGATCTGGACGGCAATCAGCGCACCCTGCTGGCGCGCGATACGCCGGTGTATTCGCGCCTGGCGCTGGCGCGCGACGGGCGTCTGGCGCTGGTGGGCAGCACACCGCAGCATCCGCCGGAAGTGTTCACTCTGGCTGCCGGCGTCCATGCGCCGCAGCGCCTGACCGACAACAATCCGTGGCTGGCGGACGTGACGCTGGCACGGCAGGAAGTGGTGCGCTACACCGCCCGCGATGGCCTGGAAATCGAGGGCATCCTGGTGCATCCGCTGCAGCGCCGCCGCAATGCGCAGGTGCCGCTGCTGCTGTTCGTGCATGGCGGGCCGGAATCGCATGTCTCCAATGGCTGGGTGACCAGCTACAGCCAGCCGGTACAGCACGCTGCGGCGAAGGGCTTTGCCTCGTTCCTGCCCAATTACCGCGCCAGCACCGGGCGCGGCGTGGCTTTTTCCAAGCTCAACCATGGGCGGCCGGCGCAGGAGGAATTTGATGATCTGATCGATGGCGTCGAACATCTGGTGGCGAGCGGTCTCGTCGACAGGAGCAAGGTCGGCATCAGTGGCGGTTCGTATGGCGGCTATGCGACCGCCTGGGGCGCGACCTGGTACAGCGAACATTTCGCCGCGGCGGTGATGTTCGTGGCGATCACCGACAAGATCGGCCTGCTGGGCACCAGCGACATTCCGAATGAATTCCACCGCTCGCATTATCAGGTGTGGCCGTGGGAAGACTGGGATCTGTTCACCCGGGCCAGCCCGATCCGGCATGTGCAGCGCAACCGTACGCCGACTTTGATCCTGCACGGCGATGCCGATCCGCGCGTGGATCCAACCCAGTCGCGCAGCATGTACCGTTATCTGAAACTGGCCGGCAAGGCGCCGGTGCGGCTGGTGCTGTATCCAGGCGAGGGCCACGGCAATGCGCGCGCGGCGTCGCGCTGGGACTATTCGCTGCGCCTGATGCAGTGGATGGAGCACTACCTGCAAGGCCCGGGCGGTGAGCCACCAGCGGCGCGGATCGACTACCGCTTCGAATAGATCCGGCCCATGGACCTGGCCCATCACCGCTTCGTGCGGCTGAGATGACAACGGCCCCGTGCATCTTTCCCCTTCAGGGGTGATGCACGGGGCCGTGTGGTGTGCGGCTTCAGCTTCAGGCGGCGCGACTGGCGCGCTTGCGGTCGTTCTCGGTCAGGTGCTTCTTGCGCAGGCGGATTTCTTTCGGTGTGACTTCCACCAGCTCATCGTCTTCGATGAAGTCCAGCGCCTGCTCCAGCGAGAACTTGATCGCCGGCGTCAGCTTGATGGCGTCGTCCTTGCCGGCGGCACGCACGTTGCTCATCGGCTTGGGCTTGATCACGTTGACGGTCAGGTCGTTGTCCTTGGAATGGATGCCGACCAGCTGGCCTTCATAGACGTTGTCGCCTTCGGCCGCGAACAGGCGGCCGCGATCCTGCAACGGGCCGAGCGAGTAGGCCGGTGTGGTGCCGGCGGCATTGGCGATCATCACGCCGTTGATGCGCTTGGCGATCGCTCCCTGTTCCTTCGGGCCGTAATGGTCGAACACGTGGAACAGCAGACCCGAGCCCTGGGTCAGGGTTTTGAACTCGTTCTGGAAGCCGATCAGGCCGCGTGCCGGAATCATGTAGTCCAGCCGCACCCGGCCCTTGCCGTCCGATTCCATGTTGCTCAGTACCGCCTTGCGGGTGCCGAGCTTTTCCATGACGCCGCCCTGGTGGGTTTCCTCCACGTCGACCACCAGCTGCTCGATCGGCTCCATCAGCTGGCCGTCGATTTCCTTGATGATCACTTCCGGGCGCGACACCGCCAATTCATAGCCTTCGCGTCGCATGGTTTCGATCAGCACCGACAGGTGCAGCTCGCCACGGCCGGAGACCAGGAACTTGTCGGCGTCCTGCAGCTGTTCGACCTTCAGCGCCACGTTGTGCACCTTTTCGCGGTCCAGGCGTTCCTTCAGCTGGCGGCTGGTCAGGAACTTGCCGCCGGACAGGTCCTTGTTGCCGGCAAACGGCGAGTTGTTGACCTGGAAGGTCATCGAAATCGTCGGCTCGTCCACGGTCAGCGGTGGCAACGCCTCAGGCGTGTCCAGCGCACAGATGGTGTCGGAAATGGTCAGCTCCTGGATGCCGGAGATGGCGATGATGTCGCCTGCCTGGGCCTCTTCCACTTCATGCCGCTCCAGCCCCATGAAGCCCAGCACCTGCAACACCTTGCCCTGGCGCTTCTTGCCTTCGCGGTTGATGATGCTGACCGGCATGTTGGTGCGTACCTTGCCGCGCTGGATGCGACCGATGCCGATCACGCCGACGAAGTTGTTGTAGTCCAGCTGGCTGATGCGCATCTGGAACGGACCATCGGTTTCAACCTGCGGCGCCGGCACGTGCTGCATGATGGCCTCGTACAGCGGTGTCATGTCGCCTGAGCGCACATCGTCGGTGAGGCCGGCATAACCGTTCAGGCCGGAGGCGTAGATGATCGGGAAATCCATCTGCTCGGGCGTGGCGCCGAGGCGGTCGAACAGATCCCAGATCTGCTCCACCACCCATTCCGGACGCGCACCCGGGCGGTCGACCTTGTTCACCACCACGATCGGCTTGAAGCCCATCGCGAACGCCTTCTGCGTCACGAAGCGGGTCTGCGGCATCGGCCCATCCATCGCATCGACCAGCAGCAGCACCGAATCCACCATCGACAGCACGCGTTCGACCTCGCCGCCGAAGTCGGCGTGGCCCGGGGTATCGACGATGTTGATGCGGTTGCCGCGCCAGTTGATCGCGGTGTTCTTGGCCAGGATGGTGATGCCGCGCTCCTTTTCCTGATCGTTGCTGTCCATCACGCGTTCGGCCAGCGTGGTGCGCTCGTTCAGCGTGCCGGAGTTCTTCAGCAGGCTGTCGACGAGGGTGGTCTTGCCGTGGTCGACGTGGGCGACGATGGCGATGTTGCGAAGGTTCTGGATAGTCATGGGCACGGGCTATGAAGGCGGGTCGAAGACGGGCCGGTGGAAGGAAAAGCGAATCCTGGCAGGCGACAGGAACACGAAAACGCGAGCGATCTGTCGATCGCCCGCGTCGTTCACGCATCATGGTGCAGCGCATTATACGGCAAAGCGTGCAGCCGCGCGTAAGTGCCGTTCAGGCAGTTGGGGGAGAATGGGGGTTGGAGGCCCTGTGATAGCTTTTGTCTATATGAGTGATTGTATCAATCAATTTTGACTATTTAATTCAACGGGCTAGAATTGTCCCCGTTGAGTCCTCCAGACCCATCACTCCCTCCTTCATCCATCCCTTCAACCCCAACCCAAGGAGTCATCGCGATGTCCCTTATCAATACCGCCGTCCAGCCGTTCAAGGTCAACGCCTTCCACAACGGCAAGTTCATCGAAGTCACCGAAGAAAGCCTGAAGGGCAAGTGGTCGGTGCTGATCTTCATGCCGGCGGCCTTCACCTTCAACTGCCCGACCGAGATCGAAGACGCGGCCGAAAACTACGCCGAGTTCGAGAAGATGGGTGCCGAGGTCTACATCGTCACCACCGACACGCATTTCTCGCACAAGGTGTGGCACGAAACCTCGCCGGCCGTCGGCAAGGCGCGCTTCCCGCTGATCGGTGATCCGACCCACCAGCTGACCAACGCCTTCGGCGTGCACATTCCGGAAGAAGGTCTGGCCCTGCGTGGCACCTTTGTGATCAACCCGGAAGGCGTGATCAAGACCATGGAAATCCATTCCAACGAGATCGCCCGCGACGTGTCCGAAACCGTGCGCAAGCTCAAGGCCGCCCAGTACACCGCCGCCAACCCGGGTGAAGTATGCCCGGCCAAGTGGAAGGAAGGTGCCAAGACCATCGCACCGTCGCTGGACCTGGTCGGCAAGATCTGATCCGGCTGGCCGGAGCTTGCGTTCCGGCCGCTGCGTTCCCATCCCCGCAGTTGCGGGGGTGGGAGCAAATCCCAGCCACTGCGCGGCGGTTGCTGTGATTTGTTCCCACCGTACCGATGCCTGGCGGCCGTACTGCGGACCGTCCCGGCTTCACTCAGCCTGAAAAAAGGAGTCGCACCATGTTGGATGACGGTTTGAAGACCCAGCTTGCCGCCTATCTGGAGCGCGTCGTGCGGCCGATCCAGATCACCGCCTGGCTGGATGAGGGCGAGGCTTCGGCCGAAATGCGCGCGCTGCTGGAGGACGTGAAGGCGGCCTCGGCGCAGATTTCGCTGGAGATCCGCCGCAGCGAAGGCAGCGAGCGCGTGCCGGCTTTCGCGCTGACCAGCCCGGGGCAGGACATCAACCTGACCTTCGCCGGCCTGCCGATGGGCCACGAGTTCACCTCGCTGGTGCTGGCGCTGCTGCAGGTCGGCGGTTATCCGCCCAAGCTGGAACAGGAAATCCTGGAGCAGATCAAGGATCTGGACGGGGACTTCGTGTTCGAGACGTATTTCTCTCAGTCCTGCCAGAGCTGCCCGGACGTGGTCCAGGCGCTGAACCTGATGAGTGTGCTGAACCCGCGCGTCAAGCACATCGCCATTGATGGCGCCTATTTTCCGGATGAGGTCGAAAGCCGCGAAGTGATGACGGTCCCGACCATCTTCATGAACGGCGAACGCTTCGGCCAGGGCCGCATGGGCGTGGAAGAGATCGTCGCCAAGCTCGACACCAATTCCGGTGAGCGCGAGGCCGGCAAGCTGGATGCGAAGGAGCCGTTCGACGTGCTCGTCATCGGTGGCGGCCCGGCCGGTGCCGCAGCCGCGATCTATGCTGCACGCAAGGGCATCCGCACCGGCGTGGCGGCCGAGCGTTTTGGCGGCCAGGTGCTGGATACGCTGTCGATCGAGAACTTCATTTCGGTCAAGGAAACCGAGGGCCCGCGTCTGGCCGTGGCGCTGGAGGAACACGTGCGCGAATACGACGTGGACGTGATGAACCTGCAACGCGCGCAGAAGCTGATCCCCGGCAAGGACGGCCTGCACGAGGTGCAGTTCGCCAATGGCGGCACGCTGCGCAGCAAGAGCGTGATCCTGGCCACCGGTGCGCGCTGGCGCGACATCGGCGTACCGGGTGAAATCGAATACCGCACCAAGGGCGTGGCCTATTGCCCGCACTGTGACGGCCCGCTGTTCAAGGGCAAGGATGTTGCGGTGATCGGCGGTGGCAACTCCGGTGTCGAGGCCGCGATCGACCTGGCCGGCGTCGTGGCCCATGTCACCCTGATCGAATTCATGCCCGAGCTGTGCGCCGATGCGGTGCTGCAGCGCAAGCTGCTGAGCCTGCCCAACGTCACCGTGATCCGCAACGCGCAGACCACCGAGGTGCTGGGCGACGGTACCCGCGTGACCGGCCTGACCTACAAGGATCGCGCCAGCGGCGAGACGCATACGCTGAACCTGGCGGGCGTGTTCGTCCAGATCGGCCTGGTGCCGGTCACCGACTGGCTGAAGGACAGCGGTGTGGAACTGAGTCCGCGCGGTGAGATCGTCATCGATGCGCGTGGCCAGACCAACATCCCCGGCGTGTTCGCGGCCGGTGACGTCACCACCACGCCGTACAAGCAGATCGTGGTCGCGATCGGCGGCGGTGCCACTGCCTCGCTGGCTGCATTCGATCACTTGGTCCGCACCAGCGCGCCGGCGGAAGCCAAGACCGAAGCCGCCTGATCAGCGGAACCGGTTCCGTCTCGCACGGAACCTTCCATCGCGAAATGAAAAAGCCGCACCTGAAAGGGTGCGGCTTTTTCCGTTGCTGCCTATGACGATAAGAGCGTGATGACGCGTTCAGTCTTCGCGGCGTTCGTGCGTCACGGCACCGCTGTAGGCGTCGATCTTCAGTTCCACACGTTCGCCGCGTGCGTTGGTAGCCTCGGCCTCCCAGTGGCCGTCATCGAATTCAAGGTCCTCGATCCGGCTGTAGCCGGCCGCACCGAGGCGGGAACGGATATCGTCGACATTCAGTGGCGTGCTGCCGGCCGGATCCTGCGGTGCGTTGAGGATGTTGCCGCTGACCGGATGCAGCACCAGATCGAATTCGCGTCCGTGGGCATCGATGGCTTCCACTTCCCAGAAGGCATCATCGAATTCGATATCGCGCACATCCACGAAACCGGCATCCAGCACCAGGGTGCGGACATCGGTCGAGGACAGCGTGCTGCTGTCGCGGCCGTGGAATACGTGAACCAGCCCGCTGTCCCCATCCAGCAGCAGATCCAGCTTGCGGCCATCCGGGCCTCGCGTTTCGGCGGTCCAGTGGCCGTGGCGGAACTCGAGATCGGAGATGTTCTCGTGCCCGGCGGCCGTCATCTGCTGGCGGGCGCTGACGGAGTCAAGCGCGGGAGACTGGGAAAAGGCGGTTGGTGCGGTCAGCATCAAAGCCAGCGCGGCAACAAAGGGTTTGACGTAAGGCATGGGACTGCTCCTGTGGGGAAAGCGGGTTCGGCGGTATGCCGACGCTATCCACTGTGCAGGAAGCTGCATAAACGGGGTTTGAAGGGCATCGGAGGGTGTGTTGATCGGCTGTCATGGCCGGGAGAAGCAGCGCGCTGCTGCTGCGACGGCTCCCGCCACGATGGCAGCCTTCTGGATGCATCATCCATGCAGGTCGCGGGCGGCCTGATGGGTGGCGCTTCCCTGCGGCCTAGCCGGCAAATCCGCTTTCATGTGGACGTGAAGACGTCCAACCAGTTCAGGTTTCCAGCGTCGCCAGGTCGCCCTTGGTTTCCAGCCAGGTCTTGCGGTCCGGTGCGCGCTTCTTGGACAGCAGCATGTCCATCAGCGAGGCGGTCTGTTCGCCATCCTCGACGGTGAGCTGCACCAGACGGCGGGTATCCGGATCGATCGTGGATTCGCGCAGCTGCGACGGGTTCATTTCGCCCAGACCCTTGAAGCGGGTGACATTGACCGCGCCCTTGATCTTCTCGCGCTCGATCCGCTCCAGCAGGATGCGGCGCTCTTCGTCATCCAGCGCGTAGAACACCTGCTTGCCCACGTCGATGCGGAACAGCGGCGGCATCGCGACGAAAACATGACCACGCCGCACCAGCGCCGGGAAGTGCTTCAGGAACAGCGCCGCGAGCAGCGTAGCGATGTGCAGGCCGTCCGAGTCCGCGTCGGCCAAGATGATGACCTTGCCGTAGCGCAGGCCTTCCAGGTTGGCCGAACCCGGATCGCAGCCGATCGCCACGGCCAGGTCGTGCACTTCCTGCGAGGCCAGCACGCCGGAGCTGGCCACTTCCCAGGTGTTCAGGATCTTGCCGCGCAACGGCAGGATGGCCTGGAAATCCTTGTCGCGCGCCTGCCGTGCGCTGCCGCCGGCCGAATCACCTTCCACCAGAAACAGCTCGGTGCGTGACAGATCCTGCGAGGCGCAGTCGGCCAGCTTGCCGGGCAGGGCGGGGCCTTGCGTGATCTTCTTGCGGACGATCTGCTTTTCGGTCTTGAGCCGGGCCGAAGCGCGCTCGATCGCCAGTTGCGCGATCTTTTCGCCCAGTTCCACATTCTGGTTCAGCCACAGCGAGAAGGCATCGTGCGCGGTGCCTTCCACGAAACCGGCGGCCTGGCGCGAGGACAGGCGCTCCTTGGTCTGGCCGGAGAACTGCGGATCGGCCAGCTTGGCGCTGAGCACGTAGCTGATCCGGTCCCAGACATCTTCCGGCGCCAGCTTGACGCCGCGCGGCAGCAGGCTGCGGAAATCGCAGAACTCGCGCAGCGCCTCGGTCAGGCCGGTGCGCAGGCCGTTGACGTGGGTGCCGCCCTGCGCGGTCGGGATCAGGTTGACGTAGCTTTCCTGCACCAGTTCGAGCACGCCCGATTCCGGCGGCGGCACCCAGCACAGGGCGAACTCGCAGGCTTCCTGTTCGCGTGTCTGCGAGGCCAGGAACAGCTCCGGCGGCAGGTAGGCGTGATCGCCCAGCATGCCGCGCAGGTAGTCGCGCAGGCCGTTTTCGTAATGCCACTGGTCGCGCTCGCCGCTGGCCACATCGAACAGCGATACCCGCAGCCCCGGACACAGCACGGCCTTGGCGCGCAGCACATGGCGCAACTGGCGCAGGTTGAATTTCGGACTGTCGAAATACTTCGGATCCGGCCAGAAATGCAGCCGCGTACCGCTGTTGCGTCGTCCCACGGTGCCGATCTGGGTCAATGTGGAATCGGCCAGTCCATCGCGGAAGGACATGTGGTATTCGGCACCATCGCGCTTGATGTAGACATCCAGTCGGGTCGACAGCGCGTTCACCACCGACACGCCGACGCCATGCAGGCCGCCGGAGAAGGTGTAGTTCTTGCCGCTGAACTTGCCGCCGGCATGCAGCCGGGTCAGGATCAATTCGACGCCTGGGATGCCTTCTTCCGGATGCACGTCCACCGGCATGCCACGCCCATCATCGGCCACTTCGCAGCTGCCATCGGGGTGCAGTGTCACCTCGATGCTGCCGGCGTGTCCGGCCAGCGCCTCGTCCACCGAGTTGTCGATGACCTCCTGGGCCAGATGGTTCGGGCGCGAAGTGTCGGTGTACATGCCGGGGCGGCGCTTGACCGGATCCAGGCCGGAAAGAACTTCGATATCGGCGGCGTCGTAGCGGGTGCTCATGGGTGCAGCAGAATCCGGAAAGGCAGCCGTGCAGGATGGCGGGGCGGCGCGGATGAATCAAGATGTCCGGGCGGGATGCAAGGCCGGCTTGCCGTTGCCGCCGGTTTTGCAGGGCATCACGGGATCGGCATGTGCCGGAAGATCGCAAAGCAGGGCTTTCTGGGCTGAATTGCCACCTTGCCCGATGTTCATACCCCCATGTTGCGCCGCAACAATTGTTTACCCCGAACGAGGTACTTCGTGTTGCCCTATGTCGGGCTATCCCCTAAAATAAGAAGATTCTAATAAAAAAGAGGTGGATGTTGGAAAACTACGATGACCTGCAGCAGAGCTATGGCCGCTGCCTGCGCGAGAAGAACTTCATCGAGCGTTTCTATGAAATCTTCATGGTCAGCCATCCCGACATCGCACCGATGTTCGCCAAGACCGATTTCAACACCCAGCGACTGGCCCTGCGGCGCGGCATCAGCGCCGGGATCGAGCATGCCAGTGGCAGCCGCCTGGCGGAGAACACTGTCAAGCGCATGGCCGAGGTGCACTCGCGCAAGGGTCGCGTTCCGGTGCCGCCCTCGCTCTACAGGTACTGGGTCGAAAGTCTGGTGACCGCCGTCAGCGAGACCGATCCGCAGGCCGATGACAAGCTGCTGGAGCGCTGGCGCAAAGGCATGAACAAGGTCATTTCCTCGTTCACCGAGCGGTATTGAGAAACAGCCGGTGACCGCTGAACGGCGATCACCGGTCCGGCAAGAAAAACGCGATACGTGGCCAGACCGCGCATCGCATTTTTCATTTGTCTGTCGTAATGCCCCGCAGCGATCCGGGCGCTGCCAGCATGCTGCTGCGGGTCACGCCCCCAAGCGGACGATGTACGAAGCCGGGGGCTGCCACACGGGGTTCCGGTGGCGGGAAATCAGCGGATGCGGCGCACCTTGGTCGTGGTGTTGTAACCCTCGACCCGCAGCGTCCAGCTGTTCATGAAGCCGGGCCGGATCGTGATCGAGGGGTTTTCCAGCTTCACGCCACGCCACGGATCATTGCCGACCTGCTGCCAGACCTGGCCGTTTTCCAGTTTGAAGATGGTCTTGCCTTCCCAGCCGCGGAACTCGCCCAGGATGCGGCTGTGCACTGGGCCATCGCCGGTATCGGCCACGGCAGGGCCGTCGCTCACGGGCTGCCCGCCGTACGCTGCGCTGCCGCCGACATTCTGCTGCAACCAGGCATTGAGCTGGGCCAACTCTTCCGGACTCAGCTTGTCCAGACCGGCGGCGCGGAACTGCGCCACGCTCATGCGCTCCTCCAGCGTGGAAAACGACTGCGCGGCGGCGAACGGCGCCAGGCCGCAGGCGAGGAGGCCCAGTACCAGGGCCAGACGACGGGAAGCGGGCAGAAGGGTTCGGGTCACGGTGGCACCGATGATGAAGGGGAAGGCGTGAAGTCTAAGACCGTGGCCGGATAGTGCAAAGCTGCGCTCAGCCGGTCGAGGTGTCGAGATGTGAATCCGGCGAGCGTACATGACTTGAATTTGACGCACTGAACCAGGCTGCGGTACTGCACACGGGGCCTGCAGACGGACAAGGCGCTGTGCTTGTACGGTATCCAGCGAGGCATCTACCTGGATGCGCCTGAAAAAACAGGGACGGATTCCTGCGAACCCATCCCTGCGTATTCCTCGTGAACTGCCACCACGTCCCGTGTCAGTTGCCGCCGGTGGCCGCCAGCTTGCGCAGCACGTAGTGCAGGATGCCGCCGTGGCGGAAGTATTCGACTTCCTTGGGCGTGAGCAGCAGTACTTCGGCCTGGAAGTTCAGCTGGGTGCCGTCCGGGCGGCGTGCCACCACCTTGGCGAAGCGGGCGGTGCCGTTTTCCAGTCCCTGGATGTCGAACACCTCGTCGCCGCGCAAGCCGAGCGAACTGATCGATTGGCCTTCGACAAAGCGCAGCGGCAGCACGCCCATGCCGACCAGGTTGGAGCGGTGGATGCGCTCGAAGCTTTCCGCGATCACCGCCTTGACCCCGAGCAGGTTGGTGCCCTTGGCGGCCCAGTCGCGCGAGGAGCCGGTGCCGTATTCGTGGCCAGCCAGCACCACCAGCGGCAGCCCGCGTTCGCGGTAGGCCATCGCGGCGTCATAGATCGACATGCGCTGCGGCGGCGCGTCGTCCTCGGGCGGGTAATACAGCGTGTTGCCGCCTTCCTCGCCGCCCAGCATCAGGTTCTTGATGCGGATGTTGGCGAACGTGCCGCGCAGCATCACATCGTCATTGCCGCGACGGCTGCCGTAGGAGTTGAAGTCGGCCGGTTGCACGCCGCGCCCGAGCAGGTAGCGCCCGGCCGGGGAGTCCTTCTTGATGCTGCCGGCCGGGGAAATGTGGTCGGTGGTGATCGAGTCGCCGAACAGGCCCAGCACCCGTGCCCCGGAGATGTCTTCGATATGGCCCGGCTGGGCCGGCATGCCGTCGAAGTAGGGCGGGTTCTTGATGTAGGTGGAGGACGCCTCCCAGGCGTACAGCGCGTCGTCGGGGGATTCGATGCTGTTCCAGCGGCTGTCGCCCTTGAATACATCGGCGTAGTTCTGCTTGAACATTTCCGGGCCGATGGTGCTGGCGATGAAGTCCCCGATTTCCTTGTTGCTGGGCCAGATGTCGCGCAGGAACACCGGCTGGCCGTCGCGGTCGAGGCCGAGCGGTTCACGGGTGAGATCGATATCGACGGTGCCGGCGATGGCATAGGCCACCACCAGCGGCGGCGAGGCGAGGTAGTTCATCTTCACTTCGGCGTGGATGCGGCCTTCGAAGTTGCGGTTGCCCGAGAGCACCGAGGCCACGACCAGATCACCTTCGGCAATGCCGGCCGAAACTTCCGCTGGCAGCGGGCCGGAGTTGCCGATGCAGGTGGTGCAGCCGTAGCCGACCACGTAGAAGCCGAGCTTTTCCAGATCGGCCAGCACGCCGGCCTTGTCCAGATAGTCGGTGACCACGCGCGAGCCGGGCCCGAGCGAGGTCTTGACCCAGGGCGCGGGCTTCAGGCCGCGTGCGGCGGCATTACGGGCCAGCAGGCCGGCGCCAAGCATCACCGCCGGGTTCGAAGTGTTGGTGCAGGAGGTGATCGCGGCGATCACCACGGCGCCGTCCTTGAGCGCGACCTGTTCACCGTTGAGGGTGATGCGCGCCACACCCTTCTGCAGGTTCTCGTTGCCAACCGCGGCCGAGCCGCCTTCTGCGATGAAATCGGCGATGTCGCGGCTGCGCTTGTCGCGCAGCGGGGTGAACGAAGGCAGCGAGCCGCGATAGTTGCGCTGCATGTCTTCCAGCAGCACGCGGTCCTGCGGACGGCGCGGACCGGCCAGCGACGGTTTCACCGTGCCCATGTCCAGGCGCAGCGTGGCGCTGTACTGCGCCGGAGGGCTGTCCTGGTCGTGCCACAGGCCTTGGGCGCGGGCATAGGCTTCCACCAGCGCGATCTGTTCCTCGCTGCGGCCTGACAGGCGCAGGTAGCGGATGGCTTCGGCATCGATCGGGAAGATGCCGCAGGTGGCGCCATATTCGGGCGACATGTTGCCGATGGTGGCGCGGTCAGCGAGGGGCAGATGCTGCAGGCCGGAGCCGAAGAACTCGACGAACTTCCCGACCACGCCGTGCTGGCGCAGCATCTGGGTCACGGTCAGCACCAGATCGGTGGCGGTGGCGCCTTCGGGCAGCTTGCCGGTCAGCTCGAAGCCGACCACCTGCGGGATCAGCATTGAGGACGGTTCGCCCAGCATCGCGGCTTCGGCCTCGATGCCGCCCACGCCCCAGCCCAGCACGCCGATGCCGTTGATCATCGTGGTGTGGCTGTCGGTGCCGAACACGGTGTCCGGGTAGGCGAACAGCTCGCCGTTGCGTTCGCTCGCCATCACCACGCGGGCGAGGTTTTCCAGATTGACCTGGTGCACGATGCCGGTGTTGGGTGGCACCACGCGGAAATCGTCGAATGCCTTCTGGCCCCAGCGCAGGAAGGCGTAGCGTTCACGGTTGCGCTCGAATTCGATGCGGCCGTTGACGTCCAGCGCGTTGGCCTGGCCGAACACGTCCACCTGCACCGAATGGTCGATGACCAGCTCGGACGGAATCTGCGGGTTGATCTGCTCGGGCTTGCCGCCGAGCTTGACCACGGCATCGCGCATCGCGGCCAGATCGACCACGCAGGGCACGCCGGTGAAGTCCTGCAGCACCACGCGCGCCGGCATGAAAGCGATCTCGGTGGCGGGCTCGGCGGCTGGATTCCAGTTGGCCACCGCTTCGATGTGTTGCGCGGTGACGCTGACGCCATCTTCGTTGCGTAGCAGGTTTTCCAGCAGGATTTTTAGCGAGAAGGGAAGCCGGCTGAGGTCGAAGCGCTCGCCCAGTTTCGGCAGGCTGGCGTAGTGGTATTGCTTGCCACCGACATCGAGGGTGGCGCGGGTGGCGAAGGTGTCTTTCACGGGTAGAACTCCTGTGGCAGGGCAGGGGCGGCCCCCTGCGAACGCTATGTGAAGTTGTTCCCGTCAAGTATACGGCCCCGCGATGTGCTGGCCCTGAAGCTCTCTCAAGGTTCGAAGCCGTCGGCGAACAAGTTGTACGGATCGGGGCGTTCGTATGCGCCGATGTCGCAACGGGCGATGCCGTCGCCGTTGCCATCCAGCGGGCGCGGGTTGCCGCGCGCATCGGTGCCAAAGCAGGCGATTCCCGTTGAGCCCGTGTCGGTCAACGGCCCATCCGCCGCGTAGGCGATAACCGGCATGTCCTGGCTCACGTCCAGAGCGTATGGCGCGGTGGTAGCCAGCAGGGTGGCACCGGGCTGGAGTTTCTGCGCACAACTGGATGCGACAAAGGCATTGAACGCACTCTGGGCTGCTGCGACGGTGGAGGCGTCGAAATGACACCCCGTGTCGCCGCTGCTGACGTGTCCCAGTGCGTTGTGGGAGATGTAGCCGAGTATCGACGAGGTAACGTAAAGGTGTGCGCCAGAGGGGGCGCTGTTGTTTTCGAAGGTATTGAAGTGCAGTTCCGGAACGGTGTGATCCAGAACGAGCGCACCGCCTGCCTGGGAGGCTTGATTGGCGTGGAAGGTGTTGTTCATCAGGTCCGCTGTAATCCTGTCGCCGACATTGCTTCGGCGAAGATAGGCAACACCGCCGTACGCTGCCTGGTTGTTGGTGAAGTAGTTCCGTTCGAAGAAGATCTGGCAATCTGCAAAACAGCCTGACGAAATCGCACCGCCGTGGCTTGGATGGGTTTCACCTGTCGCACGGTTGTTGGCGAAGATGCTGTCGCGCAGCACCAGTTGTGTCAGGTTGGTGCCGGTGCTGATGGCACCGCCATTGGCGAAGATCAGTTCCGCCCGGTTGTTGTGGAAGCGGCTGTTTTCGATGCGGAGACTCTCCCCCAGAAAGGAGATCGCACCACCTCCGCCGCTGGCGAAGCCGGTTGTGTCGTTGAAGACGCGATTGTTGGAAAACAGCGTGTCTTGAACCGTCATCCACGCAAAGGTGTTTCTCACGATGATGGCACCGCCGGCGGTGTTGACGTTGTCTTGTGCGATGGACTGACAGTCGGTGAACTGGCTTTGCCCGATGGTCACGATCATTCTTGGATCATTGATGTTGCTGCGCCCTGCCGCGATGCAGCCACCGCTGCTGTGGCTGCGCCCCCCTTCGAAACGCATTCCGGTAATGCCAATGCGTTCCACGGTGTGGGAGAAATTCATGATGGCCGTGGTGCTGCCGTCATGCGCGATGATGCGTGGATTGCTGTTGCCGCCCTCGATGGCGAAATCTCTTTTCGTTATCACCGGGAGCGGGCCGAGCAACTGGATTGTGCCGTTCTGCGGATAGTCCTGGGCTAGAAAGTAGATCCGGACTACATCATCGGATTGGCTGTTTGCCGTGACGATGGCCTCGCGCAACGATCCGGGGCCGCTGTTGTTGGTGTTGCTGACCCAGTAGGAAAGAACGGCTTGTGCGCTGGGCGAGGCCAGGCACAGCACTGCTGCGGCCAGCGTGGAAATGATGAGGGATCGCATGGCTCAATCCTTGTGATAACGCACGGAGCCGGAGATGGTCACGCCGCGATTCTCGACAGGGTCGACCACGATCTTGCTGGCATCCTCGGAGAAGGCCAGAAACCGACCCTCGAAGTTCACCTCGAAGCCTTTTATGACGGGAACACCGGTGAAGGAGTCCTTTTCGTGATCCAGGGTGCCGATGGTGAGCGTGCCCTGTTGCATCCGCAGTGAGATGCTTTCGTGGCCAGGGACGCCGGTGAGCGTCATGCTGGGGGCGGTTTCTCCCTTATCCGCATCGATGGCGACGGCGCCTTCCGTCATGGGCAGGTTCTCCATGCGTGCGCCGCTCTTGAGCATCTGCTGGCCTTCAAGGCGATGGGCGCTCAGTTCCAGGTCGACGAGGTTTTCGTCTTTGAATGTCGCACCGTACTGAATGGCGGTGCCGGCGAAGATTTCCTTGAATCCGATGCGGCGGATCGCGATGCCGCGCGCTGTATTGGGCTTGCGTGCGTTGTCGACTTCCTTGGCGATGATGCGATCCACCGCGCCGCTGCCGGTGGGCGGTGTATCCGGGCTTTGCGCGCCGCAGGCGGTCAGTGCGGGGAGGCAGAGGGCGGCGATAAAGAGAAAGGCGGGCTTGGATGTCATGCGATGTGCTCCAGGAAACGGGATAGGTTCAGTGGGTGCCGGGTTCGGCGGTATCGGGTTCGGCCACCAGCGGGATCACGAAGTCGTTGGCCTGTCCCGGCACGATCTCGACCTCGCCTCGAAACTCGACTTCGCCCGGCCCTTGGGTGTAGACCTCGTAGCGGCCCGGCTCGAATTCGCCTTCGCCCACGATCATCTCGGTCTGTGGTGCCCACGCTTCCGGACTCATGTCGGCGTCCAGCGGAATCGCCGACCAGCTCAGTGCGATCTGCGGGAAGTTGGCGGGAATGCGGAAGGTGGCGCGCACCAGCGGCAACGCGTCCTGTGCCGGGTCGGCGCGGACTGCTGCGGCAGCGGCATCGGCAAGTTGCGCAGTCGTGGTGGTGTCTTCATCCACGTAGGCGATGCCCACGCCGAATTGGCGCGAGAACAAGACCTCGCGCCCGTTGGCCGAGAGGTAGCGCAGCTCGTAAAGCCCGGCCTCTGCCGGTGCGGTGAGGCGCATGTTTCCCTTGTGGGTGAGGGGATAACCCCAGCTCTTGCCGTAGGTTTGCGGCGGATCGTCGGGGCGGGCGATGACCACCCGTTCGCTGACCTGGTTGGGGCCGCGCCAGCTCAGTGCGAAGCGTTCACCGAGTGCCACCGAACCCACCGGATCGAAACCGTTGCTCGCCGCAACCACCTCGATCGCCTGGCGCGCAACCACGCTGCCGTTGGGGCCGGTGAGGATCAGGTCGTAGTCGCCTGGCTCAAGCGGTGCCCGCTTGCTGAAAGGGTTGTTGCCGCTTTCTCCGGCACCGCCGATCACGCCAAAGGAGGGGCTTGAGGGAGGCCTGCCTTCGCCGCGCCGAGTAAAGCCGGCGTAGTTGCTGGGATGTGCTGTTCCCCGGTAGCCGATGCGGTAGGTGTGGCCGGCCTCGGCCTTGTCGCCGATGTCGAAGAAGGCTTCCGGTTCGGGAGCGGGGGCGGCATCAAGCTGTTCGATGCGTGCCAGTGCGTCGCTCAATTCGCGGCCGCTCTGTGGCGTGAGCAGCAGGCCGCCGGTTGTATCGGCGATGCAGCGCATCGCGTTGGCCTGCTCGCTGGTCAGCCCGAAACCGACCGCATGTGCGCGGATCGATACGCCCTGTGCAGCCAGTTCGGCGGCCATGGCGCAGGGGTCCGCATCGCAGGTTTCCAGGCCATCGGTGACCAGGATGATGTCGGCACGTTCGGCGGTGCGCGGAATCTGGTGCGCTGCGATGCGCAGGCTTTCGGAAATGGGCGTCATGCCGCGCGGGCTTATCTTCGCCAGATGTCCGGACAGATTGGCGGCATCGTATACGCCGGGCGGGGCCACTACTTCGATGTCCAGGCAATCGCCACGCTGGCGATGGCCGTAGGCGATCACGCCAAGCGGTTCCTGTGGGTCGCGGCGTGCGAAGAAATCCGCCATTACCGTGCGCGCCACTTCGATCTTGCTCTTGCCGTCGTCCAGTTGGTCCCACATCGAGCCGGAAGCATCCAGGATCAGGATCGATACGTGATCAGACGGTTGCGCCACGCTGGCAGAGGCGGACAGAGCCAGGGCCAGCCCGATTGCGGGCAGGTGGAGGGGATGTCTGAAGCGGAAGGACGATGTCACGGGCAGGCTCCGGAAGCGCATGGGGATATCTGAACCAAACAAGGTCCGATGCCGGGCGAGGACATGCGGGGTGGCACTCCGGGGACTTCGCGCTGGTCAGGCCAGGAATGTCCTCGTCGTGCGCGTTTTGCTGTCTGCGTGTCGCACCTGGCGATGCGCAGCGGGGATCCGGCATGTGCCACACTTCCGGCATGAGCCTGGATTCATTGCCTATCCCCGCCGCCGCTTCGGACCAGGACCGTGCCCTGCTGCGCGAACTGATCGACGTGCTGTATGCGGACCTGCGCCAGATGGCCCATCGCGAGCGCTTTCGCCAACGCGCCGGTGCCACGTTGAACACTACGGCACTGGTCAACGAAGCCTGGCTGAAACTCCAGCGCATGCCGGGTTGGCGTGGCCGCAGGCATTTCCTGGGTACCGCAGCGCTGGCGATGCGCCATGTGCTGATCAACGACGCGCTCGCGCGCCGTGCCGAAAAGCGCAGCCAGGACATCGCCATGCTGCCGCTGGAGGAAGCACTCGACGTACCGGCCGGCAGCGACGAACAGCTCCTGCACATACACGATGCGGTCGAGAAACTGGCCGGGCTCAGCCCGCGTCTGGCACAGGTGGTGGAGTGCCGTTACTTCGCCGGTTTCAGCGACGCACAGACCGCCGAGGCAATGGGCGTGACCACGCGCACGGTGCGGCGCGACTGGGCCAAGGCCCGCGCCTGGCTGTATTCGGAACTGGGCGAAGGTGAAGCGGCATCGATTGACGAGCACGTGGCGCCGTGAGTGGTCCGAGTCAGGAAGCGATCCACTTCGCACGCATCGAGGCGTTGCTGGATGCGGCGCTGGACCTTCCCGAAGACGAGCGCAAGCACTGGCTGGATACGGCGTGTGCGAATGATCCCGCGCTGCATGGCGAGGTGACGCGCCTGCTCGATGCGATGGCGCGTTCAGTCGGCTTTCTGGAAAACCCGGAAGATGCGGTGCCTGTATCCGATGACATGAGCGGCCAGCGGCTGGGGCCGTGGCGATTGTTGCAGCCCACAGGGCAGGGAGGCACCGGCGAAGTCTGGCTGGCCGAACGCGCCGATGGGCGCTTCGAGCAACAGGTGGCGGTGAAACTGCTGCACCGCTGGCGCGAGGACACTTCGGCGCGGCTGGAACGCGAGCAGGCCCTTTTGGCGCGGCTGGATCATCCCGGCATCGCGCGCCTGATCGACGCCGGTGCCATGGCCGATGGTCGGCCCTACATGGTGATGGAATACATCGCAGGCCGCTCGCTGATCGAACACTGCGAGCAGGGTGCGCTGCCGCTGGTGGCGCGCTTGGCCTTGTTCCTCCAGGTCTGCGATGCGGTGGCCTACGCACACCGTCATCTCGTGGTGCATTGCGACCTCAAGCCGCAGAACATCCTGCTGCGCCCGGGTGGCCGGGTTGCCCTGCTGGATTTCGGCATCGCCCGATTGATTGACGTCGACCTGCGTGCGCCCACCGTTTCTGGCGCGGGCATCGCCCAGCTCACGCCGTGGTACGCGGCACCCGAACAATTGAGCGGTGCCGAGCCGACCACCTCTGCCGATGTCTATGCCCTGGGATTGATCCTGCACGAACTGCTGACCGGGCAGTCGCCTTGGGGCAGCAAGGCTGGTTCGGGCGGCCTGGCGCTGCTGGAACGCACCCTCGTCGGGCCGCCGCCAGCGCCCAGCACGCAGGCGGGCACACCGTCGCAGGCCCGGCAATTGCGCGGCGATCTGGATGCCATCGTTGCCAGGGCCCTGCAGCCGGAACCCGATGCCCGTTATGCCTCGGTCGAGGCTTTGCGCGACGACCTGGCCCGCCACCTTTCCCGGCAACCGGTGCATGCCCGCGGCGATGCGTTTTTCTATCGCCTGGGTTGCACCCTGCGGCGTCACTGGTTGCTCGCCGGTGTTTCCTCGCTGCTGGTCCTCAGCGTGCTGGCCGGTAGCTTCAGCGTGATGTTGGCGCAGCGCCAGACCGAGCGCGAACGCGACGCGGCCCGCACCGAAGCCCTGCGCGCCAAGGGTGTGCGCGATGCGCTGGCACACATGTTCCGCGATGCCGGCCAGCGCAGCGACGCAGCCGGCGCATTGACCGCCAAGCAGATATTGCAACAGGCAGCGGCCCGCATCGACGCCCATTTCAGCGACGACCCGGCCACCGCCGCCCAGGTATTGCATGCACTGGGCGAGTTGCACCTGTACATCAACGACTATGCCGCCGCCGAGCCGTTGCTGCGCAATTGGCTGGCACGGGAGTCGTTGGTCGACGATCCGGACATGGCGGCCGATGTGCGCTTTGCCCTGGCCGAAGCGTTGTTTCGAATGGGACAAGCCGCCGAGGCGGTGGACTTGTTGCATGCGGCGCAGTCTCATTGGCAGGGCTTGCCGCAGCGGCATGCGGAGCGCCTGTTGACCAGTCGCATGCTGCAATCGCAACTGGAGCGCCAGCGCGGCGAGATCGAACTGGGCATCCAGACGCTGGAGGCCAGCCTGCCGCAGCGTCTGCAACGCTCCGGCGAAGAGGATTTCGAAACCGCCGCCCTGCTCACCAACCTGGGCGCGGCCTATATCCAGGCTGGCCGCATCGATGAAGGCATCCAGACCTCGCAGCGCGCCATGCGGGTGTGGCGCAGCCTGCATCTGGAGGCAGGCAATGATGCGCTCAACACCCTCAACAACCTGGCTGCCGCCTACTTCCGGCGCGGTGAGTTGGAGCAGGCTGCTGCCCATTTCGAGATGGCCCTGGCCATTCGTCGCGCCGCGTTCGGCCCATCTGCCGCAACGGCCGCATTGATCGGAAACCAGGCACGGATGTTGCAGGCGCGCGGCGACGTGTCGGCTGCCTTGGAACTGATCGAAGAAGCCGAGCCGATGGCCCTGACGCATGCCGGCGATGCCAGTCCGCTGACGCTGTCTTTGCAGGTCACGCGAGCGGAGCTCCTGTTGTCATCCGGAGCCCATGCTCCGGCCAGCGAGGTGCTCGACTTGCTCGAAGCACGGGACGATGTGCCCGCATTGCTGCAACTTCGCCTAGCCTTGTCGCGCACCTGGCTGTTGCGCGACAGCGGGGAACCGGTTGCTGCATCGCAGCATCTGCAAAGTGTCCGGGCAATGGCCGACCAGTTGGGGCCACAGGCACAGCCCCTGCGTGCGCAGATCGAGGCGATGGCCGCATCGTTGCGGTGATGCGCAAATGGGCTGCCTTCAGATCAGCCGCCAGGAAATCGCCTTCAACGCGGCCTGGGTGCGGTCGCGGGCGTCGAGCTTGGCGAGGATGTCGGAGACGTAGTTCTTCACCGTGCCTTCGGCCAGAAACAGGGCACGAGCGATCTCGCGGTTGGCGTAGCCGCCGGCCATCAGGCGGAGGATGGCGATTTCGCGCTCGCTCAGCGCTGGTGCGTCGCGTCCGGTCAGGCTGGCGTCCGGCGTGGTGACGCTGGTTGGCTGCGGCTGGAACACGCGACCACCACGGGCCAGCGCGAAGATCGCGTCGATCAACTGTTCCGGGCGGGTGTTCTTCAGCATGAAGCCCTGCGCGCCGGCCTCGATGGCGCGGTCGCACAAGGCGTTGTCGTCGAAGGTGGTCAAGAGCAGCACCGGCGTCGGGTTGCCGCGCCGACGCAGTTCGGCCAGCGCGGAAAATCCGTCGCGCGCCGGCATGCGGATATCCATCACCACGACTTCCGGCGAGGCGGCATCGATGCCGACCAGCAGGCCGTCGCCATCGCGCGCTTCCAGCACCACTTTCACCCGGCCCGAGAGGGCGAGCAGGCTCTTGACGCCTTCGCGCACCAGATCCTGGTCGTCGACCAGGGCAATGCCGACGATCTCGTTCATGACTGGGATACGCTTTGTGCGGGCAGCCGGACATGCAGGCGAAAGCCGCGCCCCGGCGCGCTGTCGATGAAAAGCTGACCGTCGCATTCGGCCAGTCGCTCGCGCATGCCGGTGAGGCCGTGGCCTTCGCGCGGCGTGGCACAGCCGTGGCCGTTGTCTTCGATGTACAGGTCGAGGGTGCCGTCGGCCTCGCGCAACGTCACCCGCACGCGTCGCGCGCGACCGTGGCGCACGGCATTGGTCAGCGCCTCCTGCACCAGGCGCAGCAGGACATCGGCGCGATCGACGTCGTCGAGCTGCAGTGTCGGCGGAAGATCAAGCATGACGTCGATGCCGGGAAAGCCACCGCAGGCCGTCGCCAGCAGATCGGTCACGGCGACGCCATCGTGGCGACGCAACTGGCCGACCACGGCGTGGATGTCGTCGAGCAGGCGATCGGCCAGTTCGCTTGCGGCAGTGAGGCGGTGGTGGCGAGCGGTTGCGTCGGGCAGGCGCTGGGCCAGTTCCAGGTGCAGCTTGAGGCCGGTCAGTGCATGGCCGGCGACATCATGCAATTCGCGTGAAAGTCGCAACCGTTCGCCGTTGCGCACGCCTTCGGCGAGCAAGCCGCGCGTCGCCAGCAAGTGCGCGTTGACTGCGGCCAGTTCCTCGTTGGCGCGTCCGGCGCGGAAAGCGAAATGCGCGGTAAGCCAGGCGAACCACTGGAAGCTGGCATACAGTGCGGTGGAAAACACCGCACGCGGTTGCTGATGGACGTGCTGCAACAGCCACCACAGCGCCAGATCGACGCAGAGCATCAGCGCGGCGGCGCGCAGCGGGGTGGTGCGATCGGGCAGTTGCGCGGCGATCAGGATCAGCAGGATCGGATTGAAGCCGTCGAAGATCAGGTACAGGTTGCCCAACGCAGCCAGAAATTGTGCGGCAATGGCGACCTTGCTCCAGAACCCGCGGCTGTCCAGCAGGGTATTGGCGAGGAAACCGCCGAAGAACAGCACCAGCGTCACGACGCAGGTTGCGTAGCGACCCGTGTCCGTGATGCGTCCAGGCTCGATCTGGTTGGCCGCGATCAGCACGATGAGTCCGTAACCGAGCAGATTCAGCGGCGCGATCATGCGCCGGTGGGCCGGTGCGATGCGGGGCGGGAACGACGAGGTTGGGGCGCTGGCGACCATGGCGGGAGTGTATGCGCGCCCAGGCGTGTTGGAGCCGTGCTGGCCGCACAAGGTGACTTTCGGCACCCGCTGCGGTGACGGCGGGCACCTGATCGCATGGCGCGGCGCCGCGACACTGGCTTCCCCCGCTACTGCACGAGGATTCCGCCATGAAGCGTCATGCGTTGTGTTTGTTCGTCCTGTCCTGTCTGGGTGTCGCGTCGGCGATGGCCGCCGATCTCGATGTCCGCCTCAGCGGTGTCGCCAGCGCCAACGGTCATGTGCTGGTGGCGCTGTACGACTCCGAGGACGGCTGGGACGGCCGCGCTCGCTCGCTCGCCGCACAGAAGATTGCCGCCACCGAGGGCGCGATCGAGCTGCGCTTCGCCGATCTGGTGCCGGGTCGCTATGGCGTGCTGGTGCTGCACGACGAGAACGACAACGGCAAGCTCGATACCAATATGCTCGGCATCCCGCGCGAGGGCTACGGCTTCAGCAACAATCCGAGGCTCATGCGTCGGGCAAAGTTCGAGGAAGTCGCGTTCGGGGTGCCGGAGGAGGGTGTCGGCATCGTGGTGGAGATGCGCTGATGCACCGTCGTGACTTGCTTCGCGGGCTGCTGGCAACGGCCTCTGCCGGGCTGGTTCCCGCAGGCCTGCTGCGTGCGGCGGAATGCGATCCATTGCACGAGGCGTTCCATGCCGCGCTGGCCGGTCACGACTGGCTGCTCGGCTGGCAGGGTTTCGACGGCGAGGCGCTGGCCGAACGCACGCTGCGCTGGGAAGGCAGGCCGCCGGCGGGGCTTTCCGGCACGCTCTATCGCAACGGCCCGGCACGTTTCGAGCGTACCGGCCAGCGCTATCGACACTGGTTCGACGGCGACGGCCTGGTGCAGGCCTGGCGATTGCGCGATGGTGCGCTGACGCATCGCGCGCGCATGGTCGCCACGCCCAAGTTCGTGGCCGAGCAGGCTGCCGGGCGGTTCCTGCGAACGACAGCCGGTACCGTCATCGACGATGCCGAAGCGGTGCAAGGCAACGACGATCTCAATGTCGCCAACACATCCGTGCTGCATCACGCGGGCCGCATGTACGCCTTGTGGGAAGGTGGCTCGGCTTGGGAGCTCGATGCCGAAACGTTGCACGCACGCGGTCCACGCCAGTGGGGCAACGCGGAATTTGCCGGTTTGCCGTTTTCCGCCCATCCGCTGCGCGACGTCGATGGCAGTCTTTGGAATGTCGGATTGGCGGCCTATGCGACCACGCCGACGCTGCTGGTCTGGCGCATCGATGCGGCTGGCGAACACGCCACCGTTGCCCCGATCACGCTGGAGAAGCGGGGTTACCTGCACAGCTTCGTGCAGACTCGCCGCCATCTGGTGTTCGTGCTGGCGCCGTGGCTGTACCGGCCCGAGGCGGATGGTGCGTTCTTCGAGCGCATGCACTGGACGCCGGAGGCTGGCTGCGAAGTCATTGTCGTCGCCAAGGATGCGCTTGACCGCCCGCGCCGGTATCACCTGTCGGCGGGCTTGGCCTTTCACCACACCGATGCGCATGAAGAGGCTGACTGCATCGCGTTGCATGCCTGCTGGCACGCCGACGGTGCGGCGCTGATCGACAGTCTGAGCGCACCGATGCGCGGTGAAGCACGCCCCTTGCCAGCCAGCGGACCACTGGCGCGGATCGAACTGCCGCTGGACGCAGGCGAAGCGCGATTGTCGCAGGCCGGGCCGGATCGCACCGAGTTCCCGGTCTGGGACACACGCCACCACGATTCAGGCGGTCGCTGCTGGTTCACTGCGCGCAGCGATATGCGTTCACCGTATCTGGACAGCGTACTGTCCTGGGATGCGCGCCGCGATCGCGTGGACCGTTTCGTCTACGGCAGCGACTGGCTGGTGGAAGAACACCTGTTCGTGCCGCGTTCGTTCAACGCCCGCCGCGACGACGGCTGGTTGCTCGGCACCGCCCTACACTTGCCCAGCCGCCGCCTGTGCCTGTCGGTATTCGACGCCGCCCGCATCGCGGATGGCCCACGCTGCCGCGCCTTTCTGCCGCAATGGTTGCCATTGGGATTTCACGGCAGCTTCGTCATGGCGTGATCGCCGAGGACGGTTACGCCGCGGGAATCCCGGGATTGTTGCTGCTGGACGGATTGATGGTCCGGGTGGCTGTGCCTTTCGCGAACATGCGTGGGTGGTGGAATGCCGCGCGACAGAATCGCTCGTTTCAGCTCGCCATCGTTGGCGTTGAACGGGCAATATCCATGCACTCATGGTTGTATGCCAGTCAGGGTATGCAAGAAAAAGTATGTATACTTCGTTCCGATTTTTCCTGTCGGAGCGCCTCATGGAAGCCACTGTTGCCGAACGCGGGCAGATCACCTTGCCCAAGGCCGTGCGCGATGCCCTCGGCCTGACCAAGGGCACCACGTTGAAAGTGGAGCTTGAAAGCGGTCGCATCATCCTGCGCAAGAACGTGGACGATGCGATTTCCCGTGCCCGTGGACGCTTCAAGCTGCCGCTCGGCACGACCACCGACGACATCATGCGCGAGTTGCGTGGTCGTGCGCCGGGCGATCCGCTGGAACCCTTTGAAGTGCTGCGCGATCCGGCGGATTACGATCCGACGGGCCTGCTTGACCCGGGCAAGAAATGATCGCCGTGGATACCAACGTGCTGATCGATCTGCTCGGCGAGGACGTGCGGGCCGATGCGGCGGAAAGCTGCGTGCGCGATGCCCTGATGCTTGGCCCGGTGGTGGTCTGCGACGTGGTGGTGAGCGAAATCACCGCTGGCTTGGGCCACGGTGCCGACATCATGGACGTGGTCGAGGAGATGGGCCTGCGCTATCTGCCCATCGAGCGTCGCGCCGCGATCCGTGCTGGTGAAATGCAGCGCCGCTTCAACCAGCGGCGCAAGACCTCGGGCCTGGGTCAGGCGGTCCGCACCGTGCCCGACTTCCTGGTCGGTGCCCATGCCCTGTTGCAGTGCAATGGCCTGATCACCCGCGACGGCGGATTTTTTCGCGACTACTTCAAGGGCCTGCGGGTCATCGAACCGTCGCCGGTCTGATTCCACACTTCCCGAAACTTTTTCCACTCCCCCCACACGCCACCGGAGAACCCGAATGTTCCTCGCCAGTTACCGCCAACATATCGCCGAACGCGCCGCGCTCGGCATCCCGCCGCTGCCGCTGAGCGCGCAGCAGACCGCCGAGGTCATCGAGCTGCTGAAGAACCCGCCGGCCGGCGAGGAGCAGTTCCTTGTCGAGCTGCTGTCCCACCGTGTGCCTGCCGGCGTCGACGACGCCGCCAAGGTCAAGGCCAGTTATCTGGCGGCCGTGGCATTCGGCAAGGAAACCTGCACGCTGATTTCACGCGAGAAGGCTACCGAGCTGCTCGGCACCATGCTGGGCGGCTACAACGTCGCGCCGCTGATCGAACTTCTTGATGACGCCACCCTCGGCCCGGTCGCCGCGGAAGGCCTGAAGCACACCCTGCTGGTGTTCGATGCCTTCCACGACATTGAGGAGAAGGCCAAGGCCGGCAACGCCAACGCGCGCGCGGTGCTGCAGAGCTGGGCCGACGCCGAATGGTTCACCTCGAAGCCGGAAGTGCCGGAGTCGCTGACCATCACCGTGTTCAAGGTGCCGGGCGAGACCAATACTGACGACCTGTCGCCGGCACCCGACGCCACCACCCGACCCGACATCCCGATGCACGCGCTGGCGATGCTGAAGAACAAGCGCCCCGACGCGCCCTTCGTGCCGGAAGAAGACGGCAAGCGCGGCCCGATCCAGGAGATCCTGTCGCTGAAGGAGAAGGGGCACCTGGTCGCCTACGTCGGCGACGTGGTCGGCACCGGCTCCAGCCGCAAGTCGGCCACCAACAGCGTGCTGTGGTGGACGGGCGAGGACATCCCCTACATCCCGAACAAGCGCTTCGGCGGCGTCTGCCTGGGCGGCAAGATCGCACCGATCTTCTACAACACCATGGAAGACGCCGGCGCGCTGCCGATCGAGCTCGACGTGTCGAAGATGGATCACGGCGACGTGGTCGAGCTGCGTCCGTACGAGGGCAAGGCGCTGAAGGGCGGTGAGGTGATCGCCGAGTTCGAGGTCAAGTCCGACGTGCTGTTCGACGAGGTGCGCGCCGGCGGCCGCATCCCGCTGATCATCGGCCGTGGCCTGACCGCCAAGGCGCGCGAGTCGCTGGGCCTGCCGGCCACCGACCTGTTCCGCCAGCCGGCCGCGCCGGCCGACACCGGCAAGGGCTTCACGCTGGCGCAGAAGATGGTCGGCCGCGCCTGCGGCCTGCCGGAAGGCCAGGGTGTGCGCCCGGGCACCTATTGCGAGCCGAAGATGACCACCGTGGGCTCGCAGGACACCACCGGCCCGATGACCCGCGACGAGCTGAAGGACCTGGCCTGCCTCGGCTTTTCCGCCGACCTGGTAATGCAGTCGTTCTGCCACACCGCGGCGTATCCGAAGCCGGTGGACGTGAAGACCCACCACACCCTGCCGGAGTTCATCTCCACTCGTGGCGGCGTGTCGCTGCGCCCGGGCGACGGCATCATCCACAGCTGGCTCAACCGCATGCTGCTGCCCGACACCGTCGGCACCGGCGGCGACTCGCACACGCGCTTCCCGATCGGCATCTCGTTCCCGGCGGGCTCGGGCCTGGTGGCCTTTGCCGCCGCCACCGGCGTGATGCCGCTGGACATGCCCGAGTCGGTGCTGGTGCGCTTCAAGGGCAAGATGCAACCCGGCGTGACCCTGCGCGACCTGGTGCACGCGATTCCGCTGTACGCCATCAAGCAGGGCCTGCTGACCGTGGCCAAGCAGGGCAAGAAGAACATCTTCTCCGGCCGCATCCTCGAGATCGAGGGCCTGCCCGAGCTCAAGGTCGAGCAGGCCTTCGAGCTGGCCGACGCCTCGGCCGAGCGCTCAGCCGCCGGCTGCACCGTGCGTCTGGACAAGGCGCCGATCATCGAATACCTCACCAGCAACATCGTGCTGCTGAAGTGGATGATCGCCGAAGGCTACGCCGACGCCCGCACCCTGCAGCGCCGCATCGCGAAGATGGAAGAGTGGCTGGCCGACCCGCAGCTGCTTGAGCCCGATGCCGACGCCGAGTACGCCGCGGTGATCGAGATCGACCTCGACGCGATCGTCGAGCCGATCGTGTGCTGCCCGAACGATCCGGACGACGCGAAGACCCTGTCCGACGTGGCCGGCGACACCATCGACGAGGTGTTCATCGGCTCGTGCATGACCAACATCGGGCACTTCCGGGCCGCCGCGAAGCTGCTGGAAGGCCAGCGCGACATTCCCACGCGCCTCTGGGTGGCCCCGCCGACCAAGATGGACGCCGCCGAGCTGACCAAGGAAGGCCACTACGGCACCTTCGGCACCGCCGGCGCGCGCATGGAAATGCCCGGTTGCTCGCTGTGCATGGGCAACCAGGCCCAGGTGCGCGAGGGCGCCACGGTCATGTCCACCTCCACGCGCAACTTCCCCAACCGCCTGGGCCGCAACTCCAACGTGTACCTGGGCTCGGCGGAACTGGCGGCGATCTGCTCCCGCCTGGGCCGCATCCCGACCCGCGAGGAGTACCTGACCGACGTCGGCGTGATCAACGACAAGGGAGAGGAGATCTACCGCTACATGAACTTCGATCAGATCGAGGAGTACCGCGAGGTGGCGGAGGGCGTGACCGCGGCCTGATCCCCGGCGCCGCAGCCGCAGACACGGAAACGCCCGGCATCGCCGGGCGTTTCTCTTTGTGGGATCACCTTCTTGCAGCTGCAGCTGTCTGTGGGAACGGCTATAGCCGCGATTGCAATGCGACACCACTTGTCGCACCCATTCGGCTTCGTTTGACCGGAGCCCTCACCCCTTCTTCTGCTTCGGAATAAATATCGTCACCGAGATCAGTGCGGCGATCGCCATCAGCGCGTTGAAGGCCAGGCCGACCATGCCGGCTTCGCGTACGGCCAGATTGTCCTGGCGGCCGGAGAACTCGATCACGCTGCCGACCACTTCCAGACCGGTGCTGGCCAGCGCGGTGAACAGCGCCGCCGAAGCGGCCACACCGAAAGCGGCGCCCAGCGACGAGGCCATCTTGTAGATGCCCGCACTGGCGCCGGCCTGATCGCCCGGCAGGTTGGTCAGTGCCGCATCCGTCGAGGGCGTGGCATAGAACGCCAGGCCCAGCCCGAACAGCGAGCAGGCGAGCGCGGCCAGCATCGTGTACTGCCATTGCAGGGTATGCGTGCCCACCAGCAGCAGGGTCGCGGCCAGCACAATCAGGCAGCCCCACAGCATCGAGGTGCGGGGGCCGAAGCGTTGCAGCAGCTTTTCGCCGACCCGGATGAAGACGATGATGCAGGCCACATAACCGATGGTCAGATATCCGGCCGTGGCCGCCGACATCCCGGCCGTGCCCTGCAACACCCACAGCGACACTGTCAGCGCGCCGGCAGTGCCATTGATCAGGAAGTTGGAAATCGTGGCGCCGGTGAACACGGTGTTGCGGAACAGCTTGAAGTCCACCAGCGGGCTCGTCGCGTGCAACTCGGCGTTGATGAAGACACCGAAGGCGGCGATGAACAGTCCGAACAGGCCCCAGGTCAGCATATTCGCCCAGCCGATGGTCGAGCCTTGCGTCACCACGATCAGCAATGCTGCCAGGCCCACCGCCATGGAAATGATGCCGATCCAATCGGTCTTGCCGGGCCGGCCAGCGGTGCGGACTCGGGGATCTGCCGCATCAGCGCGATCGAGGCCACCGACACCAGCGCGCAGATCACAAAGATCGCGCGCCAGCCCAGCACCGTGGAGGCCATGAAGCCGCCGAAGATCGCGATCATCCCCGAGCCGCCCCAGGAACCGATCGACCACATCGACACCTCGCGCTGGCGGTCGCGGCCGTCCCAGCAGGCCTTCAGAAGGGCCATGGCGCAGGGCATGATCGCGCCGGCGGCCAGGCCTTGGAGGATGCGGCCCAGCAGGATCATCGGCGTGGCCAGCGCGCCCTCGATCGCGAACGCGATCAGCAGCGAACCGACAATGTTGAGCACTTTGCCGAGGAAGACGATCTTCACCCGGCCATAGCGATCACCGAGGCCGCCGAGCACCACGATGAACATGCCCGAGAACAGCGCCGACAGCGAGATCGCGATGTTCATCACCGGCATCGGCATGCCGACATCCTCGGCCATCAGTGGGCCGATGTTCATCGTGGTCTGCGCGAACAGCCAGAAGGTGACGACCGCCAGCACGATGCCGAACAGGGCCGAATCGTTGCCCTTGAAACCGGTGGGGTTCACCGGTGCGGTATCGGCGGCGCTCATGACTTGCTCCTGATCAGCCACGGCGAGGCGGTCACGATGATCGCCTCGGTGCCACGGTCCAGCGAAGGCGGCGCGCACCTTCGCCGTCGGTTCGGCATGATTGGAGGTCAGCGGGTACTGGTCGTAATAGCGGAACTCCGGCGGCTTCGGCAAACGCGCCGCCTCACACTCGGCGCGGACGATGCGTTCGATGGCCTCGTGCAGATGCTTTTCGACATCCTTGTTGAAGGCACGGGTATTGAGTCGCAGCACGGCCGAATCGGGAATGATGTTGGACTTGGTGCCGGCGTGGAAACTGCCGACCGTGACCACGGCGGTTTCCTTCGGCGCCACCTCGTGCGAGACGATGGTTTGCAAACGTCCCACGATGGCCGAGCCGAGCACGATCGGGTCCACACCCAGGTTCGGCATCGAGCCGTGCGAACCCTTGCCGTGCAGCGTGATTTCAATCGATGCGGCAGCGGAAAACAGCGGGCCGGGACGGATGCCGACAGCACCGCCGGGCAGGCTGCCAAGCACATGCTGGCCCAGATACACATCCGGCTTGGGCACCTTGTCGACGATGCCGTCGGCGACCATCGCCTTGGCACCGGCAGCGTTTTCCTCGCCCGGCTGGAACACCGCGATGAAGGTGCCCGACCAGTGCTCGCGATGCGTGTGCAGCGCCTCGTCGACACCGTAAGCGGCCAACTCCGCCTCGATCTTTTCGGCGGTGCGGTACTCCTGCAACGACAGCTCGGGATGGCGGTGGAAATCCTTGTACAGCGCCTCGCGGTGCTCGCGTCTACTGGCAAGATCGGAAAGGATCGACGGGATCGACATGGAGGGCCTCCGGGAAGCGGGATGTCATCCGCGTTGGCCAGGGAAACGGCCGACACGGGCCTGCATCGCGATCCTCGCAGTGATCCCGGCCGCGCGATATGACAGCGCAAGTCGTGCATCGCGGCTGTGAAGGTGGTGGTGCCGGCCTTTCCCTGCCATGCCCGGATCATCGACAATGGCCCGTGCACGAAGCGGTCTTCAGGCATCGCGGGGCAGTGGCCTTGCGGGATGCGGAACCGGCTTCACCTTTCCGCCTGCCTGCAACGGACACGACATCGTGACTGACGCCATCACTACCCCGCGCAACACCGACATCGCCATCATCGGCAGCGGCATCGTCGGGCTTTCCTGTGCCTTCCACCTGCAACAGCTCGGGCGCGATTGCCTGCTGATCGATCCGCACGGTTTCGGGCGTGAAACCTCTTACGGCAATGCCGGTTCGATCTCGATCGGCAACCTGTTGCCGCAGTCCACGCCGGGCATCATGGGCAAGGGGCTGGGCATGATGTTCGATGCCGATGCACCGCTGAAGCTGGATTACGGCGCGTGGCGCAACTGGTTCGGCTGGCTGTTGCGCTTCGTGCGCGAAGGCGGCAAGGGCCGGGTGATGCCGATCATCGATGCAATGCACGCGATCAATACCGCCTCGCGTGATGCCTGGCTGGATCTGGCCGAGGCCATCGATGCGCGCGAACTGGTGGCCGATACCGGTTATCTGCATGTCTACGGGCAGGAATCCACGTTCGAGGCCGGCGCCTGGGAGCGGCAGCTGATGAGCGAACGCGGGGTCAGCTACCAGGTGCTGGACGCGCAGCAATTGCGTGACCTGGAGCCTGGCATCGGCGAGCAGTTCACCCGCGCCGTATTCCAGGACCAGTCGCTGGCGATGCGGGATCCCGGCCAGTTCTGCCAGCGGCTGGGCGAAGCGCTGGAAGCGTGCGGCGTGCAGAGTTTTCGCGCTGCAGTGGCGCAGTTCCGAGCGGAGCAGGGTGGTTATCGCATCGTCACCGATCACGGCAGCGTGCAGGCCAAGGCCGTGGTAGTGGCGGCCGGTGCCTGGAGCAATGCGCTGCTGCGCGATTTCAATACCCGCATTCCGGTGATTCCGGCGCGCGGTTATCACCTGATGTATCCGAAACAGGCCGACGTGGTGCACCGCCCCACGCTCTGGGCTGAGCGTTACATGGTGCTGTCGCCGATGGTGCAGGGCATCCGCATGACCAGCATCAAGGAACTGACCGCCATCGGGCGCGACCCGCATTACCACCTGATCCAGCGCCGCGATGCCGATGCACGGAGATTGTTCCCCGGTCTGCAGGGCGAAGTCCGGGCCGAATGGTCCGGTTATCGCCCGTGCACACCGGATTCGTTGCCGATTATCGATCGCTTGGGCGAACACGAGATTTATCTGGCCACCGGTCATGGCCATCTGGGATTGACCCAGGCGCCGATCACCGGACGCCTGGTGGCCGACATGATGGCCGCACGCGAGCCAGCGATTCCATTGGCACCGTATCGACGCGCACGCTTTGACTGATCTGCCTGCGGTGATTCCGCAGGCTCCCTTGACGCGGTGTTTGACGCCGCTGGTCGGTGATATTCCAAACGCACGGTGAAACGGGCATCATTATCCGCAGCCATTGGCGGTGATTGCCGCGTGGCTGTTGCAGGCGTGTCGGCCGATGACATGCCGGGATTCACCGGCAGGCAGGATCGCCTTCGTATTGGAACCGCAACCGTCCTACAGGGGGGGCGCACCATGCAGCAGGCCACCCGGCTTGGGCTATCGTATATCGATCCATCCGCGCACCGGAGTCATGGCGGGGCAGGGTTGAGCAATTGCGATGGCGCGCATGCTGCGGTTATCGCGGAATGAGCCGCATAGACTCCATCGATGCCATTGCACGCCACCTGCAACGCGATGTGCTGATGCTGGTGTTCTGCCATGGACGCGCGATCGTGTCGCTGCGCAGCGAAGCCATGCATTTGCCCTGGGAAACCGATCCGGCCCGCGCCCGGCTGCTGACCTGGCTGGAACAGGAAGGCATCGCCTGGCAATGCTGCCTGCCTTTTCTGCTCGATGGTTTCCATGAAGTGCCGTACCAGGGGCATATATTCATCGATATTCCGATCCAGTCCGACGATGCGCGCTACCAGCGCCTGCTGGCGCGCCTGAACAATACGCACGAGGATGAAGTGGAGGACGGCGTCGGGCTGTTCGTGATGCGCTACGCCACCGCGCTGCAGAATCTGCGCTGCGAGTAAGTCGCACCGAGCCAGGCGCGAAGGCAGACCGCGAAGGCAGGCCGGCACAGCCATCAGGCAGCACTTTCGACAGGTGTCTTCCCGCACCCGATGACGTAACGTGGCGGCTTTCGCCCACCCGCAGGACGTTGCCCGCATGCCCATTCCACGCCCCGTGAAATCGATTGTTTCCATCACCCT
Source organism: Denitratimonas organivorans (assembly GCF_037478135.1). Lineage (NCBI taxonomy): Bacteria > Pseudomonadati > Pseudomonadota > Gammaproteobacteria > Lysobacterales > Lysobacteraceae > Denitratimonas > Denitratimonas organivorans. The sequence continues at coordinate 196,668 of NZ_JBBHDV010000004.1, read as the reverse complement.
GTGCGCCGCACTGGTGGCCGCTTCCGGCCTGGCCGCCGCACAGAAGAAGCCGGCCGATGCACCGCGCTGGGACGTTGCCACCGCGCTGCCGGTGGCAACCACGGCGAAGTTCAGCACCGACGAAGGCACCTGGATGGATCTGGACGTGAGCCCGGACGGTCGCCGCATCGCGTTCTCGCTGCTGGGTGATCTGTACCTGTTGCCGATCGAAGGCGGCAACGCGCAGCGCATCACCTCCGGCCCAGCCTGGGACATCCAGCCGCGCTTCTCGCCGGACGGAAAACAACTGGCCTTCACCTCGGACCGCGACGGCGGCAACAACCTGTGGCGCATCGGCGTGGACGGCAAGAATCCGGTGCAGGTCACCAAGGAGCGCTTCCGCCTGCTCAACAACCCGGCCTGGACGCCGGATGGGCAGTACCTGATCGGCCGCAAGCACTTCACCGGGCGTCGTTCGCTGGGTGCCGGCGAGCTGTGGATGTACCACGTCAGTGGCGGCGACGGCCTGCAACTGACCAAGCAGAAGAACGACCAGCAGGATCTGGGCGAACCGGCGCTGTCGCCGGATGGGCGCTACGTGTACTTCTCCGAAGACGTCACGCCCGGGCCGATGTTCCAGTACAACAAGAACCCGCACGACACGATCTACGCGATCAAGCGCCTGGACCGCCAGAACGGCCAGATCGATACCGTGGTCGATTCGGCCGGCGGCGCGGTGCGGCCACAGCCATCGCCGGACGGCAAGCATCTGGCCTTCGTCAAGCGCGTGCGGGAAAAGAGCGTGCTGCACCTGATGGGACTGGAGTCGGGCCATGTGCGCCCGCTCTGGGACGGCCTGAGCCACGACCAGCAGGAAGCCTGGGCGATCTTCGGCCCGTACACCAACTTCAACTGGCTGCCGGATGCCTCGGCGCTGGTGATCTGGGCGCAGGGGGGCATCTGGCGGGTGGATGCGGAAAAGGGTGAGGCCACCAAGATTCCGTTCCGGGCCCAGGTCGAGCAGGCGTTGGCAGCGCCGCTGCGCTTCGAGCAGAAACTGGAGGAAGGCAGCTTCACGCCGCAGATGATCCGTGACGTGGCGACCTCGCCGGACGGCAAAACCGTGGTGTTCCATGCGCTGGGTCATCTGTATACCCGCGCCTTGCCCAACGGCCGTCCGCAGCGACTGACCGCCAGCAGCGGTGTTTCCGAATACCAGCCCAGCTTCAGCCCGGACGGGCGCAAGCTGCTCTACACCCGCTGGAGCGATGCCGAACTGGTGCAGATCATCGAGCGCGATCTTGCCAGCGGCAGCGAGCGCACCATCACCACGCAACCGGGCTTCTACTATGGCCCGACGCACTCGCCCGATGCCCGTCACATCGTCTACAGCCGCACCGGAGGCGGTGGCATGACCGGCGCGATGTGGTCGGGCGAACGCGGCATCTTCATCGTGCCGGCGCAGGGCGGCGAAGCACGCAAACTGGCCGCGCACGGCAGCCAGCCGCAGTTCTCGGCCGATGGCACACGCGTGCTGTATTTCAGCGGTGGCGGGCTGTCGAAGAAGCTGATGTCGGTCGGCCTCAACGGCGAGGACGTGCGCGAGGTGCTGGATCTGAAATATCCGAACCTGGTCGCGCTCAGCCCGGACGGCAAGTGGGTCGCTTTCACCGAGTTGTTCAATGCCTACGTCGCACCCATGCCGCAGACCGGTGGCAGCATCGCCCTGTCCAAGGACAGCAAGGCCATCCCGGTGACCCAGGTGAGTCAGGATGCGGGTTCTTATCTGCATTGGGCGGCCAACTCCAGGTCGCTGCATTGGGTGGTCGGCGATGAATACTTCAGCCGTGATCTGAAGGATCTGTTCACCTTCGTGCCCGGCGCGCCGAAGGAACTGCCCAAGCCCGAATCCGCCAAGGGCGTGAAGCTCGGCCTGAGCGCCGCAGTGGATACGCCGAAGGACACCGTGGCCTTCACCAACGCCCGCATCATCACGATGCGCGATGCGCGGAACACGCAGGAAGTAATCGAGAACGGCACCGTGCTGGTGGTCGGCGACGAGATTCGCGCGGTGGGTGAGAACGTCACGGTTCCCGCCGGCGCGCGCGTGATCGATGCTGCCGGCAAGACCATCGTGCCCGGCTATGCCGACGTGCATGCACACGTGGCGCACTTCGGCGGCGGCGTCGTGCCGCAGCAGAACTGGGCCTATTACGCCAACCTGGCCTTCGGCATCACCACCACGCACGATCCTTCGGCCACCACCGAACTGGTGTTCTCGCAGGCCGAACTGGTCAAGGCCGGTGCGATGGTCGGGCCGCGCATCTACTCCACCGGCACGATCCTGTACGGCGCCGATGGCGACTTCAAGGCGGTGATCGATTCCGCCGACGATGCGCGCTCGCATCTGCGCCGGATGCAGGCCAACGGCGCGTTCAGCGTCAAGAGCTACAACCAGCCGCGCCGCGACCAGCGCCAGCAGGTCAACCAGGCCGCGCGTGAGCTCGGCATGCTGGTGGTGGAGGAGGGCGGCTCCACCTTCCACCACAACATGACGATGATTCTGGATGGCGCCACGACGATTGAGCACAATCTGCCGATCGCCCCGCTGTACCGCGACGTGATCGAGCTGTGGCGCCATACCGATGTGCGCAACACGCCGACGCTGGTGGTCAGCTATGGTGGCCTGTCCGGCGAGTACTGGTGGTATGCGCGCGACGAGGTCTGGCTGGACGGCAAACTGGCGCGCTTCTTCCCGCGCGAGACGCTGGATGCACGCAGCATCCGACGTGAAACCGCACCGGATTGGGACTACTACCACATCGAAGTGGCGCGGGCGAAGAAGGCGCTGCGCGATGCCGGTGTGAAGATCCAGGTCGGCGGCCACGGCCAGTTGCAGGGCCTGTCGCCGCACTGGGAAGCCTGGAGTCTGGTGCAGGGCGGCTTCACGAACTGGGAAGCGCTGCGCGCCTTCACCATCGATGGCGTGGATTCGATCGGTTTCGGCAAGCAGCTCGGCTCGCTGGAAGTGGGCAAGAAGGCGGACCTGGTGGTGCTTAATAGCAACCCGCTGGATGACATCCGCGCCACCGCCGATACCCGTTACGTGATGGTCAATGGCCGCCTGTTCGATGTCGATGCCGACATGGCCGAAATCGGCAACCGAGCCGTCCCGGCCCCGACCTTCTACTGGCAGCGGCATCAGGATGCGCACGGCTACGGCGTCGAATACGGCCCCACCATGCCCTGCCACTGCCCGAAATCCGGCGTGCCGCACAGCCACTGAGGGCAACAAGCCACTGAAGCTCATGAAAAACGCCGCCGCCAGATAATGGCGGCGGCGTTTTTTTGCTTCGTGAAGAAGCGATTGTCGAGGATGTAGGTGCATCAACAGACTGAAAGCTGCGGATCCTTGTGGTTCTTCCGCCTTCAGACAACGGATTTGCGATCTGCAACAAAGCGCGGCCAACGGTTGTAGCCGACATCGGGATTGTTGGATTGCAGGAGAAGGATGTACTCCAGCTCCTTGGCATTGATCTCCTGACGGGTCGCATCTTCCGTTTCCCAAAGAATATCCCGCCGCACCACGAAGCTTCGGCGCTCTTCCTTGGTAAAGTCCTTTGCGATCAGGCAGCTATCGGCACTTCCGAAGTAATTGATGCTGTCGGTACGGTCCTGCCCAACGTAGATCTTTCCATTTGGGTAGGTGATTTTGTAGATCACCGCCATCGGTTTTCGCTCGCTCTTTGAGGATGACGCGAGACACGTGAGCGCTTCGCCACCCTCTCAGGGTCACTTACTTGTTGCGTGTCGGCGGCTTGAAGCCGGCCTTGCCGCCGCCGCGCGGCCCAGCGAAGGGTGGTTTGCCGCCTGCCGGCCTGTCACTGCCATGGCGACGTGGCGGAGCGCCATCCGCACGATGGCCGGGGCCACCGGCACCGTGTCGGCGCGGCGGGAAGCCACCCTCACCAGAAGCGCCGTCATCACGCCGGTAGCGACGCGGCGGCGGCTGGGATGCAGGGGAATGGTCGCGGCGCACGCCATCGAAGTTCGGACGACCGCGCTGGATGCGTGGTGCCAGCGGAACTTCGCCCTCGTGACGTTCGATCCGAAGACGTTGCCCGGCGACCCATACGCTCTGCAGATGGGTCAGGGTTTCTGGCGGCATGCCGGGCGGCAGGTCGACGTAGCTGTGGTCGTCGCGGATGTCGATGCGACCGATATGGCGCGATTCCAGCCCGGCCTCGTTGGCGATCGCGCCGACGATATTGCCGGGCTTGACCCGGTGCGCATGGCCCACGGCGATGCGGTAGGTTTCAAAACCGGCCTCGCGCGGCCGCATGGTGCGCTGGGTGGCGCCTTCGCCGGTGTGGTGGTCGCGCTGATGCGGCGAGGCCTGATCGAACCTGCGCTCGGCCTTGGGCTTGCGCGGCGGTGCCACCGGCTCCGGGTCGGGCTGCATCAGCAGCGGGGTGCCGCCCTGGGTCAGCTTGGCCAGCGCGGCAGCGACATCCAGCAGCGAGGCGTCGTGTTCACGCTCGTACTCGGCCAACAGGTTGCGGTACAGATCCAGCTCGTCACTAGCCTGTTCGTCTTCCAGCACCGAATCGATACGCTGCTTGAAGCGCTCGATACGCTGGTCGTTGACCTGGTGCGCAGTTGGCATCGCCATGATCTCGATCGGCTGGCGCGTGGCGCGTTCGATCGCGCGCAGCATGCCGCGCTCGCGCGGGGTCACGAACAGGATCGCCTCGCCACTGCGCCCGGCGCGGCCGGTACGGCCGATGCGATGCACATAGCTTTCCACGTCATACGGGATGTCGTAGTTCAGCACGTGGCTGATGCGCTCCACGTCCAGGCCGCGCGCCGCCACGTCGGTCGCCACGAGGATGTCGAGCTGGCCATCCTTGAGCTTCTGCACCGCACGTTCGCGCAGCGGCTGCGGAATGTCGCCGTTGATCGCGGTGGCGGCAAAACCGCGTGCCTGCAGGCGGTCGGCCAGTTCCTCGGTGGCCTGCTTGGTGCGGGCGAACACGATCATGCCGTCGAACTTTTCGACCTCCAGCAGGCGCGTGATCGCATCCAGCTTCTGCATGCCCCCGACCAGCCAGTAGCGCTGGCGGATGTTGGTGGCGGTGCGGGTCTTGGCGGCGATCGCGACATCGATTGGGTCTTTCAGATAGGTCTGCGCGATGCGCCGGATCTGCGGCGGCATCGTGGCCGAGAACAGCGCGACCTGGCGCTGTTCCGGGGTCTTTTTCAGGATGGCTTCGACATCGTCGATGAAGCCCATGCGCAGCATTTCATCGGCTTCGTCCAGCACCAGGCAGCGCAGTTGCGAAAGATCCAGCGAGCCGCGTTCCAGATGGTCGATCAGGCGCCCGGGCGTGCCCACCACCACATGCGCACCGCGCGTGAGGCCATGCAGCTGACTGCCGTAGGCCTGGCCGCCGTAGATCGGCAACACGTGGAAGCCGGGCAGGTGGGTAGCGTATTTCTGGAAGGCTTCGGCAACCTGGATCGCCAGTTCGCGTGTCGGCGCCAGTACCAGCGCCTGGGTCTTCGGCAGGCGGGTATCGATGCTGTTGAGCACCGGCAACGCGAACGCGGCGGTCTTGCCGGTGCCGGTCTGGGCCTGGCCAACAAGATCGCGGCCCTCCAGCAACGGAGGAATGGTGGCGGCCTGGATCGGCGAAGGCGCCTCGTAGCCGACATCGGACAGGGCCTGCAGCAATGGCGCAGACAGCGAAAGCGCGGCAAAACCTGCCGCAGCGGGAATGGAAGGAGTGGTCATCCCGGGATTATCCCACGGGAAGGGGTCATTCCCGGCACTGTCGTGCAATCGCCGTATACCTGCAGTTGCAACTGGCGGTACACAGCCCGTCCGGCGCCGCCGGACGGGCGCAGGAAATCACTTCTTGCGCTTGGGCCGCACGTACAGCACCAGCGAGTGGTCTTCGATCACGTAGCCGTGGGCTTCGGCGATCTCGTGCTGCAGGCGCTCGATGTCCGGATGGGTGAACTCGATGACCTTGCCGCTTTCGATGTCGACCATGTGGTCGTGGTGTTCGCCGCGGTCCAGTTCGAACACGGCCTGGCCGCCTTCGAAATTGTGTTTGAGCACCAGCCCGGCGGCTTCGAACTGGGTCAGCACCCGGTACACGGTGGCCAGGCCGATGTCCTCTTCCATGTCCTTGAGGTGGCGGTAGATGTCCTCGGCGGTCATGTGACGCGGGCGCGCCTGGGCCAGCACTTCCAGGATGCGCACGCGCGGGTGCGTCACCTTCAGGCCGACCTTGCGGAGATCCTGCAATTCCACGGGAAGTCCCTCCATCATTTCTGAAGTATCCATGCGTAAAAGGGGCTACCGCCGGTGCCTTCCGATGCCCGCAGCCGATGTTGGCGGTGCGTTTGCGGCCTCAGGCGGTTCATTCCGCGGTCGGGTACTAGTGTATCATCGGGGCGTTTTGTAACCTGCGGATTGTCCGATGCCCAAGCTCGTCCTCGCTGCCCTGATCGCCGTCCTGCTCGGGGGCTGTGGTGTCCTCTACAAGGTCGACATCTACCAGGGCAACCTGCTCGATCCCGACAACGTGGCACAGGTGAAGCCGGGCCTGACCAAGCGCCAGGTGCACAGCCTGCTGGGTTCGCCCTCGGTGCAGGATCCGTTCCACGCCTCGCGCTGGGACTACGTGTCCACCATCAGTCGCCGTGGCGCACCGATGGAGGTGCGCAATCTGGTGTTGAACTTCGATGGCGACGTGTTGGCCAGTGTCGAAGGCGACTATCTGGAAAACGACGATCTGGCGCTGTACCGCCACATCTCGCGCTATGGCAACCTGCCGCGCGACAAGAAGAAGAGCCAGCAGCGCTGATCCGGCCGGCGGTGCCGTGAAGGTTCGCACTGCACCGCCAGCAACCTGATCGCCACTGCCGCACTGAAGCCGGCCTGGCCCCTGGCAGGCCCATGTCCGCGTCGGCAGCGAGGGGCTTACACGGTGCTGCAGCCTCGGCCCGAACGGGCGAACACGCGTCCCACGCGCTAAGCTGTGCCGCCGCACAGTTATACTGTCGGGTCGAAATCCCGACGGCCAAAGGCGGCCCACGGGAATCGATGGTCCAGAGGTGACGGCTTCCCGTCCATCCGGGCCGTGTCCCTGGCCCGGAACCGGAAACCCCGCCGCATGCGCCTGTCCACGATCAAGCTGTCCGGCTTCAAGTCCTTCGTCGACCCCACCACGCTGCACCTGCGCACGAACATGACCGCTGTGGTCGGGCCCAATGGCTGCGGCAAATCCAACATCATCGATGCGGTGCGCTGGGTCATGGGCGAATCATCGGCCAGCCGCCTGCGTGGCGACTCGCTGACCGACGTGATCTTTTCCGGTTCGACCTCGCGCAAACCGGTCGGGCAGGCCACGGTCGAACTGATCTTCGACAACAGCGACGGCACCCTGACTGGCGAATACGCCGCCTTCAACGAAATCTCGGTCAAGCGCCTGGTCAGCCGCGACGGCCAGTCCAGCTACTACCTCAACGGCACCCGCTGCCGCCGCCGCGACATCACCGACCTGTTCCTGGGCACCGGTCTTGGGCCGCGCAGCTATTCGATCATCGAGCAGGGCATGATCAGCCAGATCGTCGAGGCCCGGCCCGAAGAACTGCGCGTGTTCCTGGAAGAGGCCGCCGGCATCTCCAAATACAAGGAGCGCCGCAAGGAAACCGAACAACGCATTCGTCACACTCGCGAAAACCTTGATCGCCTCAATGACTTGCGCGAAGAAGTTGACAAGCAGCTTGAGCATCTGAAACGCCAGGCCCGCCAGGCCGAGCAGTACCAGCAGTACAAGGAAGACCAGCGCATCAAGGAGGCCCAGCTCAAGGCACTGGAATACCGCCAGCTGGACAGCGAGCTGGTCGCGCTGCGCGAAACCATCGCGCAGGAGGAAACCCGGCTCGAAGCCCTGATTGCCGAGCAGCGCCAGGCCGAAGCGCAGATCGAGCTGTGCCGCGAGCAACACAGCGAGGCCACCGAACGTCTGTCGCAAGCGCAGGGCGAAAGCTACCGCGTCGGTTCGGATATCGCGCGGGTTGAACAGCAGATCCGGCACCAGCGCGAACTGGGCGAACGTCTGGCCAAAACCCATGCCGAAACCACCGACCAGATTGCAGCATTGGCCGAAGACATCGCGCAGGACGAAACCCGGCGCGAAACCCTCGCACTGGAGATCGCCGAAGCCGAGCCTCAACTGGCCCTGCTCAGTGGTGATGACGGCGCCCGCCAGGAATCGCTGCGCGAAATCGAAAACGCGCTGGCGCAATGGCAGGTGGAATGGGATGAGCACAGCCGTCTCAGCTCGGAAACCACGCGCGCGGCCGAAGTCGAACGCACCAAGATCGAATACCTGGACCGGCAGACGCTGGAAGGCGAGCGCCGCAGAGAAGCCCTCACCACCGAACGCGCCACGCTGGACGTGGATGCACTGGCGCAGGAACTGGAACGCATCACTTCCGACCACGACCTGCAACGCGCCGGCCTGGACACGCTCGGCGACGTGCTGGAAGAACGCAAACAGGCCCTGCTGACGTTGCAGGAACAGCAGCGCCGGCTGCAAAGCGAACTGTCCGAAACCCGCAAGCTGGGCGAAACCGGGCGCGGCCGCCTGGCATCGCTGGAAGCCCTGCAGCACGCCGCACTCGGGCAGGAAAAAGGCGCCGCGCAGGAATGGCTGGCAAGCCACGGCCTGGACAGCAGTGTCCGCCTGGGCGAAACCCTGGAGGTGGAGCCGGGCTGGGAAACCGCAGTGGAAACCGTGCTCGGCCACCTGATCGAAGCCGCCGTCGTGGATGCCCCGCAAGCCTTGCTGCCGGCCATCGCCGATTTCGATGGTGGCCGTCTGGCGCTGATCGAACAGACCCGCAGCGCGCTCGACGTGCCCGCAGGCTCACTCGCCGCGCGGGTGCAGGGGCCGGACGCCGCGCGACGCTGGCTGGCTTCGATCCACACCGCCGAAGATCTGGAGACCGCCCAACGTCTGCTGCCGACACTGGCCGCACACGAAGCGGTCGTGACCCGCAGCGGCGACTGGCTCGGCGCGGGCTGGCTGCGCATCGCGCGTGAAGCCGGTGCCGGGCAGGGCGCACTGCTGCGCGAACGCGACATCAAGACGCTGCGCGAGGAAATCGAGGAACTGGCCGAGCGCGAAACCACCACCCAGGACACCATCACCGAACTGCGCGAACAGATCGCCCAGGCCGAACAGCAACGCGAGGACGCGCAACGTGCGCTGTACCTGGCGCACCGCAGCGTGGCCGAACTCTCCGGCCAGATGCAGAGCCAGCAGGGCAAGCTGGAATCGGCCAGCGGCCGGCTGGCACGCATCGATACCGAGCTGGCGCAGATCGAACAGACCACGCGCGACGCGCAGGAGCGCGCACGCGAAGCCCGCCAGGGTCTGGAAACCTCGCTGGCGCTGATGGCCACGCAGGAAAACACCCGTATCGCGCTGGAAAGCCAACGCCGCCACCTGACCGAACAGCGCGACGCCGCCCGCAGCACCGCACGTGAAGCCCGCGATGCCGCGCACCAGATCGCACTGAAACTGGAAGCCGCGCGTACCCAGGTCGCCGCGCTGAATCAGGCGCTGCTGCGCATGCAGACCCAGCGCGAGCAGCTGCAGCAACGCGAAACCGAACTGGCCGCACAGCTTTCCCAGGGCGATGCCCCGATTGCGGCGCTGGACGCCGAGCGCCAGACCTTCCTGGAACAGCGCATCGTCGCCGAACGTGACCTGGCCGCGGCCCGTTCAGGCATCGAAGGCGTCGATGCGGAAATGCGCCGCTACGAGGCCCAGCGCCAGCACGCCGACCAGCAGGCCCTGCTGGCACGTGAGGCGATCCAGCAAAAACGCCTGTCCGAACAAGGTCTGGTGCTGCGCATCGCCGGGCTGGACGAAGGCATCGTCGCGGCCGGACTGGAGCTGTCGCAGGTGCTGGCCGAACTGCCGGACGACGCCAATGTCGGCGCATGGAAACAGGCCGTGGCGGATCTGGAAACCCGCATCCGCCGGCTGGAGCCCGTCAACCTGGCCGCCATCGCCGAATACGGCGAAGCCCAGCAGCGCAAGGAGTACCTGGACGCGCAGAACGACGATCTGGTCTCGGCACTGGAAACACTGGAAGGCGCGATCAAGAAGATCGACCGCGAAACCCGGGGCCGCTTCAAGGACACCTTCGACCGCGTCAACGCCGGCGTGCAGGAGCTGTACCCGCGCCTGTTCGGCGGCGGTCACGCCTATCTGGAACTGACCGGCGAAGACCTGCTCGATACCGGCGTGGCGATCATGGCGCGCCCGCCCGGCAAGCGCGTATCGAACATCTCGCTGCTGTCCGGCGGCGAAAAGGCGATGACGGCGGTGGCGCTGGTGTTCGCGATCTTCCAGCTCAACCCCGCGCCGTTCTGCCTGCTGGACGAGGTCGACGCGCCGCTGGACGAGGCCAACGTCGGGCGCTTCTCGGCGATGGTGTCGGAGATGAGCGAGAAGGTGCAGTTCCTGTTCGTCACGCACAACAAATCGACGATGGAAGCCGCGCGCCAACTGGCCGGTGTCACGATGCGCGAGCCCGGCGTTTCGCGCCTGGTATCGGTGGATCTGGCCGAAGCCACCAAGCTGGCCGGCGCGCAATGATTTCCCGCGCCGCACGCCCAGGCCGCAGGTCATATGCGCTGCCGCCCGGTGCTGCGTGTGCAGCAGGCCCGCTGCGGCGGGCCATCGTGCCGGCAGCGGCGCCCGGCGCACGCGGCATCTTTCCGTGCGCGGCACTGCCCCTATAATCGCCGCATGAACTGGAACCCCGACATCGGCATCCCGCTTGCAATCGCAGGCATCCTGGTCCTGATCGCCATCGCGGTATTCGGCCGCCCGCGCAAGCCCGGCCAGGGCCGACGCGTGGATGCAGCGCGCGATGATCAGCGCCGCGAACCCCGCTGGAACGACGACTCCGAAGACGCCGGTCTTGGCGATCCGGAAGGGCTGGACGGCACGGAACCCGATTTCGCGATCCAGGACGAACTGGCCCTGATCGAACGCACCCTTGGCAGCAATGCGGCTGCTGATGATGCCCGCGCCGACGACGGGCGCGCAGCCGAGCAGGTCGGCGATCCCGGCATCGGCCGGCGTGGCGACAACGCTCCGCAGCGCATCGTCACGCTGTTCGTGGCGGCGCGCGAAGGGCAGTCGCTGGATGGCGCGGCCATCGTCATCGCGGCGGAAAAGGCCGGTCTGGTCTACGGCCACATGGGCATTTTCCATCGTCTTGCCGACGGCAAACCCGAGGCCGAACCGGTGTTCAGCGTTGCCAATCTGGTCAAACCCGGCCATTTCGACCTGCGCAATGTGCACGATATCGATACCCCGGGCCTGGCCTTCTTCATGACGCTGCCCGGCCCGCTGCCGGCGCTGGATGCCTGGGAAACCATGCTGCCCACCGCCCAGCGCATGGCCGAACTGCTCGATGCCGTGGTGCTGGACGAGGACCACAACACCTTGGGCCGGCAGCGCATCGCGCACCTGCGCGACGACCTGCGCAGCTTCGACCGCGAACAGGAAAAGCAGGCCCAGCGCCGCTGGTGAAACCGCGCCTGGAATGACCCCGCGCCGGTAGAATTGCCGGCATGGACACCGATACTGCCCACACTTCCGGTAGCAGCGATCCGGCTACACAGGTCCGGCAGCTGCGCCGCCGCATCGAGGATGCCAACTACCGCTACCACGTGCTCGACGACCCGGACATTCCGGACGCCGAGTTCGACCGCCTGCTGCGCGAACTGGAAGCGCTCGAAACCCAACACCCGGAACTGCTGACGCCCGATTCGCCCACGCGCACGGTCGGCCAGCGCCCGGACGGCGGTTTTCCCGAAGTCCGGCACGCACTGCCGATGCTGTCGCTGAACAACGCCTTCCAGAATCCTTCCGCGCCCGATGACGCCGACGATCGCCTGCGCTTTGCCGAAGTGGCCGATTTCGAACGCCGCATCGAACGCGAACTGGGCTTGCGCGATCCGCTGTTTTCGGTTGAACCCAAGCTCGACGGGCTGGCGATCAGCCTGCGCTACGAACACGGCCATTTCGTCCAGGGCGCGACCCGCGGTGACGGCAGCGTGGGCGAGGATGTCACCGCCAACCTGCGCCAGGTGCGCCCGCTGCCGCTGCGCCTGCGTGACAGCGCCGGTCCATTGCCCAAGGTGCTGGAAGTGCGCGGCGAAATCTACATGCCGCGCAAGGCGTTCGAGCAGTGGAACGCCGCCGCGCTGGAGCGGGGCGAGAAACTGCTGGCGAACCCGCGCAACGGCGCCGCCGGTTCCTTGAGGCAACTGGATCCAGCCGTCACCCGACGCCGGCCGTTGGCGTTTTTCGCCTATGGCATCGGCGAAGTGCGCGGTCTGGAGCTGCCGCCCAGCCATTCGCAAACGCTGCAACTACTGCGCGAACTCGGCCTGCCGGTCGCACCGGAAGCCGATACAGCGCGTGGTTTCGACGGCCTGATCGCCTATTACCGCAAGATCGGCGCGCAACGTGATTCCCTGCCGTACGACATCGACGGCGTGGTCTACAAACTGGACGATTACGCCCAGCAGCAGGCCATGGGTTTTGTTTCGCGTGCACCGCGTTGGGCCATCGCGCACAAGTTCCCGGCCCAGGAGCAGGCCACCGTGCTGCGCGCCATCGAAGTGCAGATCGGCCGCACTGGCGCGGCCACACCGGTGGCACGGTTGGAACCAGTGCAGGTCGCCGGCGTCACTGTCACCAACGCCACGCTGCACAACGCCGACCAGATCGCGCGGCTGGATGTGCGCGAGGGCGACAGCGTGATCGTGCGACGGGCCGGCGATGTGATTCCCGAAATCGTACGCGTGATTCCCGAAAACCGCCCGGCCGATGCAAGGCCGTGGAGGATGCCGGCTCAATGCCCTGTCTGCGCCTCGGAACTGGTGCAGGAAGAGGGCGCCGTGGCCTGGCGTTGCAGCGGCGGGCTGACCTGCCCGGCACAACGCAAGGAAGCCGTGCGGCACTTCGCCTCGCGCCGCGCGATGGATATCGAAGGATTGGGCGAGCGCCAGGCCGAGGCGCTGGTCGAGTTCGGCTTCGTGCATTCCCCTGCCGATCTCTACGCGCTGGATGTCGCCGACCTGGTCCGGATGAAGCTGGCACTGGACAGTGCCACGCCGGCCGAACTGCTGCTGGCGGTGGGCCAGTCCAAGGGCGCCTTGCGGATTTCGCAGGAAGCACAGGCGATGCTCGAAACCCTCACCGATGACGGGGCCAATGGTGCCACTGATGATGCGCAGTGGCGGCAGGCCGGCTTCCTTCGCGAGCACCTGCGGATCGAACCGGGCGGCAATCTCGCCACGCGCTGGGCGGAAAACCTGATCGCCGGCATCGACGCCAGCCGCCAGACCACGCTGCCGCGCTTCCTTTTCGCGCTCGGCATTCCGCATCTGGGCGACACCACGGCCAAGTCGCTGGCGCACTGGCTTGGCTCGCTCGACGCCGTGCGCAGCACCCCGGCGATGCTGTTGCAGGCGCTGCCGGACATCGGCCGCGAAGTGGCGCGTTCGATCGCGACCTTCTTCGAACAACCGGGCAACGCCGCCGTGGTCGATGCACTGCTGGAAGCCGGCATCGTGTTCACCGACAGCCACCCGCCGTCTTCCGAACTGCACCAGCGCATGGACCTAGCCCACCTACTCGGCACGCTGCCGGTGGACAAGCTCGGCGAAAAAAGCACGCAGCGGCTGGCCGAAGCCTACGGCACGCTGGAAGCCCTGCTGGCCGCCAATGCCAGCGATTGGGCCGGCGCCGGGGCTTCGGCCGCCGGCGCGGAAAACCTGGCCGCCCATCTGGCCGATCCCGCCGCACGCCAGGCACTGCTGAAGGCCGAACAGGCCCGCCAAAAGCTGCTGGCGCAGGCACCCGCCCACAGCACCCGCGCCCACGGACCGCTGCACGGCAAGAGCGTGGTGCTGACCGGCACCCTGAGCACGATGACCCGCGACGAAGCCAAAGCCAAACTCGAAGCCCTCGGCGCCAAAGCCGTCGGCAGCGTTTCCGCCAAGACCGACATCGTCATCGCCGGCGACGCCGCCGGTTCCAAACTGGCCAAGGCCCAGCAACTGGGCATCGCCATCTGGGACGAAGCAAAACTGCTCGCTTTCCTTGAAGGGCAGGGCTGATGTCCGGGGACTCGATCCAACACGAGAAGCAGCTGCGCCAGAACACCACCGACGCCGACTCCTGCCTGTGGGCCCGGCTTCGCAACCGCCAGCTGGGTGTGAAGTTCCGGCGGCAGCACCGTCTGGGCGGCTGCATCGTGGATTTTTTCTGTGCCGAAAAGGGGTTGGTGATCGAGTTGGACAGTGGTCAGCACCAGGAACAGGCCGCCTCCGATGAACATCGAGGCGCCTATCTGGAAGCTGCGGGTCTGCGCGTGATCCGCTTCCGGAATCACGATGCACTGGCCCGGACAGATCAGGTGATGTCCGCGATCTGGCAGACACTGCAAGACCCGACACCCCCTCATCCCGACCAAACCTCAGCTCTACCCACCAACCCCATCCGCTCCTCCCTCACCCTACGCGCCAACCTCTACAGCACCATCCGCAGCTTCATGGCCGCACGCGGAGTACTGGAAGTAGAAACACCCATCCTGTCAGCCGGAGCCAATACCGAGCCGAACATCGAGAGTTTCAGCACCCGTTTTTCCGGGCCATTGCCGGACACCGCACCACGCGAGCGCTGGATGCGCACCTCACCCGAGTTCGCCCTGAAACGCCTGCTGGTGCAGGGCGTCGGCGATTGCTACGAGCTGGGACGGGTGTTCCGCGATGGCGAGGCCGGGCGACGGCACAATCCCGAATTCACGATGCTGGAGTGGTACCGCATCGGCTGGGACCACCATGAACTGGCGGAAGAAACCAGCGATCTGGTCGAACGCGCGATGGCACTCGTGGATCAGCCGCTGCAACGCGTGCGCTGGACCTATCGCAGCCTCTACCAGAACGCGTTCGGCTTTGACCCGTTCACCGCGCCGCTGGAGCAGCTGAAGGCGCCGCTGGCCGACCACGGCATCCTCGCCGACGATCTTTCCCGCGATGACTGGCTCGATCTTCTGATGACCCACCGGCTGCAAGCGGATTTCCCGGCCGATGCGCTGACGCTGGTGATCGATTTTCCACCCAGCCAGTGCGCGCTGGCGCGGATCAGCGGGCAGGGCGAGGATGCGGTGGCGCAGCGTTTCGAGCTGTATCTGGGCGACAAGGAACTGGCCAACGGCTACCACGAGCTGACCGATGCGGCCGAACAACGCGCCCGTTTCGAGAACGACAGCCGCCGCCGCCTGGCGCGCGGCCAGCGCGAGTTGCCGATCGATGGTCATCTGCTGGCGGCACTTGAAACCGGCCTGCCGGAATGCGCCGGCGTAGCGCTGGGAATTGAACGCCTGCTGATGGCGATGGTCGGCACCGACCGCATCGCCGATGTGCTGGCCTTCGCGTTTGATCAGGCTTGAACAACAGATTGATCCTGCCGCTTTGGTGCACTCAGTGGTTCCGGTCAGCGTGAGGGTCGAACGCCAGCTTTGCGGCTGCCACCATGAACCGGTCGTCCGCATCGTTACGGCCGAAATGATCGGTGCTCATTTGGGCGCGGGTCGGTGCGTCCCCTGATACACCCACAACCAGGCGATGCTGAGAATCCTCTCCAAGTCGGCCAACCTCCAGACCGCCAGCCAAGCACGAAGACCTAAGATTGCACGCCCGGTGCGGCTGCTTTAATCAATTGCGGACGCGGGTTCAATTCCGAAATTGGGAATCGAACTGGCGTCCTGTCTGATGCGCTCGGTTGGTGACCCGGCCGGGGCAGAACTGGTAGGATTGTTGGCAGTCGGGGCTGGATTCCGCACCTTTCCGCAGGAGTTCGCAGCGGTTCTAAGGCGCTGATTTACATAGGTTTGGTGCAGGGTTCCACCCCAATGCTCCCAACTTAAGCCCCTCGATATGCACGATGCGCATGCGGTTTGCTGCGATGGTGCCTGGGATAACTGCGGTTGGGTTGTACCCGGCATCGAGTGGCGACAATGACGTCGAGCGCTTGTGCCAGTGCACGGACACATTGGCGCACAGCGAGCAGGCAGCCGGCCAGAATCGGTTTGAGGGTGCCCAGGGCAAAGGCGCGATTGGGCCGGGAATCGGGTTCGGCCTGCAAGGCGACCTCGGGGTCGTTGGCTGCGGTCAGCAGGATGTGGAGATTGTCGGCCACCACCTTGGCAGCGAAATCCTGTTGCAAGGCCAGATAGTTCAGGCCGCTGACGGCCTCCAGGTGCAAGCGGTGCTTGATGCGCTTGAAGGCCTCCTCCACGCGCCAGCGGCGATGGTAGAGCGCGCCGAAAGGCCGCCGCAGGATAGCGCTCGGTGTCCAGCAGCGAGGTCATCAGGATACGCACGCTGCCGGCGGGCGTGACGTCGCGGATCAGCCGCACATGGGTGGGCGTGCGCTGGAGTTCGTAGTCGACGGCATCGCGTGGCGCGGGTCGTTTGAGGGTGATGTGTGCCTCGGTCTGGCCGCTGCGCAGGAAGTCCTTGACCACGTTCCAGCCGGTGGCGTCCACGCGCATGCAGAAGTCCAGTCCGCGCTGGGCCAGAGCGGCGGCCATCCAATTGCCGGGATAGCCGCGATCGAGCACGAGCAGGTCGCGGTCGGGAGCCAGTTCATCCAGCGCCTCGAACAGCATCTGCCGCTCGCCGCCATCGGCCGAATGCAGACGGGCATGCAGGGTCAGTTCGGCTCCGGGCAGGAACAGGGCAAAAGCCCAGTGATCGGCCTGCAACGAGGCATTGGCCCGGGTGCTGACCCTGATCCGGCTGGCATCGGCAGCGACCACCCGCAGGCCGTGCCAGCGATGGGCGTCAATGAGCGGTGCGGCAAGGCGCAACAGATGGGTATTGACCTGATCGAACAGACGCGCGGAGAAGCCCTGTCGGGCTTTGCTGAAAGCCTGCTCGCTGACGGCCCGCACGCGCACGGCAGAGCCGTGGATCTGGGCGAACAAGCCATCCAGTTCGGCCTGCACACTGGCACGCATGCCCCCGATCATCATGGCGGCGATGCGCGGCAGGGTGAGGATTCGCTGGCGAGTGAAGGCCGCTGGATGCAATCGGACGCGCTCGGCCAAGGCCGATGTGTCAAGGAATGTCCGGAGACTGGACACGATGGCGGCGGGAGCAGGTATTTGAGTTCATATTGTCAATGAACTCAATGAGTTATAGTGAAGTCATGATACCCCATATGCGACCCGAAAGCGAGGGGAATTGCTTAAGTTGGGAGCATTGGGTTCCACCCCACCACCAATACCAAGGGCTTGGATATATCCAGGCCTTTTTGTTTGCAAGGCATGCAGAGTGGGGGGGGGTGATCCCGGCATTCCGGTGACGCCACCCGCATGGATGCATCTACAATCGCGGCTTTTGATGTGCAGTGCAGGGAAGCAGGACGCGATGAGTGCAAAGCTCGGGGCAGGGTTCGAAGGGTTTGCGTCGCTCGAGGAATACCTCGATTCCGACCCGTGGCAATCACGTGCGACCCGGCACGCCACCGAACTGGGCTTGGCGGCGACGCATCCGCAAAACGAACTGGACATCTATTGCGATGTTTGCGGAAGGATGGAAAAGGCGCCGTTCAATCCCGTCACCCGTCCGGAAGAAACGCCCAATTGGCGCGAGGAACTGGCCTGTCGCGGTTGCGGACTGATCAGCAGGGTGCGCTTTTCGGTACGACTGCTTGAAAGCGTCGGCGTGGATGCCGCCGCGACGCTGTATCTCACCGAACAGACCACACCGGTTTATGCTGCACTGCTGCGACGCAGGCCGCGTTTGCACGGCAGCGAGTTCCTGCCGGATTCCGCCCTTAAACGCTCGCATCTGCGCCAGTATCTGCGCGATCTGACCGGCAATCCGGCTGCCGAACTGCAGCACGAAGATGTCACCGCGCTTTCATTCGACTCAGGATCACAGGACGGTGTGCTGACCATGGATGTGCTGGAGCACGTCCCGGACCACAACGCCGCGCTGCGTGAATTCCATCGTGTGCTGAAGCCGGGCGGCAGGCTGGTCATCACCGTACCGTTTGCGGAAGCAACATCCGAATCCCTGCTTCGGGCCCGGATCGTTGACGGCAATATTGAGCACCTGGTGGAGCCGGAATACCACGGCGATCCGATGTCCGATGACGGCTGCTTGGCCTTCCATACCTTCGGCTGGAGCCTGCTGGATGACATCCGCACCGCAGGGTTCTCCGATGCTATGCTCGTGGATGGCTGGTGCCCGGCACGGGGGCTCCTTGGCTTCGTGGGTGCGATTGTTGCGTTTCGGGAGTGATCCGTCTCTTGCCGAACGAGTAATGGGTGAAGAACGGAGCTCCCGGACTGCACGCCCACAGTCGATGCCGTCCTGGACCCACCTGGCCAAGGGCAGGGCGCGCAACCCTGACGAAACGGCGAGCCGCGCCGCTGGCCATCCTTCTTCGACAGCCGATCATTACCGACCGCTTGGCGCTGATTGCCGCTCCTGGCTCGGATATCCCCGGCGGCAAGGCGATAGAACACAGCACCAGCAACTGACGCGATCCTGATCGTCGGGCGGCGCCGAATCGCTCGCAGCGGAACTCGGTCAACGTCACCACGATCACCTTGACCAGTTGCTTCTCATCGCTGCGTGCGGCGTTGCGTGCCTTGGCACGCGCAAGACGATCTTCCGCATCCTGCCGCCACGCGAGTCCCTTGACGCGTTCCACCGGCAACTTCAGCCCCTCGGGCGTCACCAGGCAGCGACCGGTCAACCGCCAGCCTATCCACGGCCCACCAAGTTACGCCTTTCCATATGCGCGCAGCGCGTGAACAGCCACCGCGCGAGGGCTGGGTTTGCATCCGACAACGTGGCAAGGTGCGATAGTGCTCATGTTCTTGATCTCCGCAGATGTTCTGGAAGGTCTTGGGTGTTGCCGGGATGCAGTGTTCGTGGGTGTGTGGTGCATGCTCATGACTAGTCATAATGTATATTATGTCAAATTTGTGGGGGTGCAGATGGCGCAGCTATCAAGGTTCGAGCCGTCCGTGTGCGCCCTACCGCGTACTTCTCCTTCCGTCACTGATCGCAGTTACCGGCCGGCAACAGCACTACTGTCTGGCCAAAGAGCGGCTTGATCCGGGTCAACCGTCGTGTTGCGACATCGGCGTAGAATCCACCGCATGTCTCTGTTTTCGCTGCTGCTGCGGATGTTGCTGGCGCTGGCTCTGGTGGTCGGCGGGCCTTCTGGTGCCGGTGTGGGCATGGTTGCGGATGTGCAGATGGATGATTGTCACCGCGCCGCCGAGGCTGCGACGGCGGCAGCCGGAATTTCCCTGGATCAGGGTTTGGCTGGTGACGGACACGCTGTTGCAGCCGAAGCCGGCGGCGATGCCGACTTCACCGATTGCTGTGAGCCGGGCTGCGATCCGACCGCGTGTGGTGCTTGTCTGCACCACTGTGCCGCCGATGTCGCGCGGGGATTGGCGGGTTATCAGGTTGTGCCGCAGGCCGGTCCGGTGTTCTTTTCCACCCGCCATACATCTCCTGTCTTGTCTGGCGTTTTCCGCCCTCCGATTGGTTGACGTTTGTACCGCGCCCTGCCCGGTGCGGAGCGTCGATATTTCCGGCCCTTGTGGGCCACACGATCAATCGGAGACAGAAGATGAGCATTTCCAGAAAAGGTGTTTTTGCCGGCATGGTGCTGGCGTTGGCTGCGCTTGGCCCAGGTGCGTCGAGCGTGTGGGCCGGCGGGAACGACAGCCCCCAACCGTCAACGGTGCAGGCCGATTCGGTGCTGCCGTTGATGACCGTGCACAAGACGCCAAGCTGCGGCTGTTGCGGGGTGTGGGTCGAACATATGCACCAGGCCGGTTTCACCGTGGATGTGCGCGATATGGACGATCTTGGCCCGGTCAAGGCGCGTCTGGGTGTGCCGTACGGCAAGGGTTCGTGCCATACCGCCGAGGTGGGTGGTTATCTGGTCGAAGGCCATGTGCCGGCGGCGGACATCAGGCGCCTGTTGCAGGAAAAGCCGGATGCGCGCGGTCTGGTGTTGCCGGGTATGCCGCTGGGTTCGCCCGGCATGGAGGTCCCCGGCGGCCACACGCAAGCCTATACGGTGGAGTTGGTGCGGCCGGATGGCAGTACCGAGGTATTCGCAAATCACTGATATCAAAGGAGACGGTGGGCGCTTCGTTGTACCAGGAAGAAGCGCCCATCAGGCTGGAAACGGCGGCGCTGCTTCATGATTCCCCACGAATCGGCATGGAGCGGCGACGCTCGTCATCCAGCTTTTCCCCCAGGTTGCCGAAAACCCGGCTTCCGGCGTTGCCGCTGCGACTGGCGCAACGACAATGCCCCAGAAGCCTCCCCAGACTGACCGGCATCAGTGCAACGCATCTTTCCAGGCGCGAGAATTCGTGCGTGGCGGCGCCTCTGCCGCTGGCAGGAAAGCGTGAAACGTGGACGAAACGACCGATCAATCCCTCTCCCGTGCCGATCTCGCGCGTCTGGTGGACTGTTTCTACGAGCGCATCCAGGTGCACCCGGAACTGGGCCCGATCTTCAATGCGGCGGTGGACGATTGGCCCGAGCACAAGGCGCTGCTGACTTCGTTCTGGGCCTCGGTGGTGCTGGGCGAAGGCTCGTTCCGTGGCAATCCGATGGCTGTGCATCGCGCCCTGCCCGACATCCGGGCGCACCATTTCGATCAATGGCTGCTGCTGTGGCAACAGACCACGGGCGAGGTGCTGGAAGCGGATGCGGCGACTTACATGCAGACCCTGGCGAACCGCATCGGCCACCATCTGAGCCGTGGGGTTGGTGCGGTGCGACCAGAATTCATGATGCAGGATTGATCCGGTGCGCCAGGGAACGTCTGATCAAGTCTCACTCTGTCATCCCGGCGGCTTGTTCAGATGTTCCCCTAGAACACTGGATGCGCGTGGGAACCGCGCCATCAAGTGGTGGCGCCTTTGGTGTTTCAGCCAGGCTGTGGTGCTGTCTTCCGGTTACCGCTCGCGGCGTGAAGAGGGGTTCGTCTGCCGCCTGCCACGATCATTCTGTGCCGCCTTCCCCGCCTGCTGCTGGCATTTCTTGCTGATCGACCGGCGCGAGACGATGTGCCGTTCCTTTTGCCGCCGCGACAGCGTGCCGCTCGGGATGGCGTAGTGGCTGATGGTGATCCCCTTCCTGTGCATCCGGTTGCGGTCGCCGGCGAGCAGCGGATGCCATGCCGGCAACGCCTGACCCTTGTGAACGCGGACATACGCGCAGCTCTCCGGCAACCAGCCCTGATACATCGGCACGGAGGTGGGTGTCAGCTCGTGGCAGGTGGGGACTCGTCGCAGCCGGTTCACATAGTCCTTGCAGCGGGCGGTGCCGATGTCCAGCAACTCGCAGGCGACGCCGTAGACTGTGACTTCGCTGTTCTCCACGCGCCGCTTGAGACAGCACTGGCCGCATCCATCGCACAGGGCTTCCCACTCCCTGCCGTTGAGTTCTCCGAGGGAGTACTTTTCCCAGAATCGATCACGCAATTGCTCTTTTTACCCCGCGCCCTGTCATCAACATATGAAAACACCCGATCAGCCGCAGCGATCAGCCGAGCGTTTTGCACTTCCTTCTTCGCTGGCGAAGGGGGAGTGGCATGGGCTGAGGGATGCAGCTGATCGGGTGAAAATACCGATTCAAATCATTGCCATGGGTTCAATTATGGCGCATGGGCGTGATGAAAGACAGCGTAAGGTCAGGCCACTTGCCAGCCAGTGGCTTCAGGGAACATCTGGTCACAGCGTCATTCCGATGCGCTGGAATGACGCTGTGAAGCTTGATCAGTTCTCGAAACCGTTGCAGAAGATGGCGTCGAAGTTGTCGCGGCACGCCAGGACGGTGGGGTTGGTGAAGCTGAAGATCGCGCCGTAGCGGTTGGCCTCGGGCCCTTGATCCGGGAACAGGTGGGCACCGACGACGCTGCGCACGCCATCGAAATCCACGGAAATGCCGAACTGGGCCTGGCTGCCGCTGCTGTCGGTACTCGTCAGCTCGGCGACTTCCTGGAAGGTTCCTCCGGATGATCGCGTGTACAGGTATGCGGCCTTGGTGTTGCTGCCCGGAGCCGTGGCCATCAGCAGGTTGCCACGCAGGCGCAATGCGTGGGAGAAGTTGTCGATGAAGGAAGGATTGGAGGCACTCAGTTCCTGCACCCTGCCCCAGTTGTTGGAACCGCCGGCGCTGCGCCTGAAGACATGGAATGAACCGGAGTTGGAGGGCGCACCGGCCTGATTGTTGCAGACCCGGCAGCCGACCACGGCGGTGTCGCCATCAATGGCCACGGAGCGGCCGAAATCGTCGCCGAATGCCTTGTCATCGGCGGGTCCGTCGAGGGTTGCCTCCAGGTTCCAGCTGGTACCGCTGCGGCGGTAGACCCAGGCGCGGCCGAAACCGGCACCCGTCGCACCGCCATCCGAGGCGTCGGCATCTGGTGCGCCGATCACCAGCGTGTTGCCCGACACCGCGACGGCATCGCCGAAATTGACGGTATTGCCCGGGGCCGGTGAGGGCACCAGTGCCTCCAGGGACCAGGTCGCACCGCTACGCCGGTAGACGGCGGCTGCGCCGGCGCCGCCGGTTCCGGGGACGTGGGCGCTGGAGTCACCGATCACGAGGGTATCGCCCCGCAGGGCGATCGCGCTGACGCCGCGGATGATGATCCCGCCCTGGGATGGAAGCTGCTGCAGCCTCTGCCGCAGGACGAAGCCATCGCCCACGCGCTGGTAGATGAGTACGTTGTCGAAGAGCTCGAAGATCGCTGCCCAGTCGCCATCGGCATCGAGTGTGCGACCGAGCCGGTAGGTGTCTCCGCCGGGAGTGAGCTGATCGAGGTAGGTGAGCGAACCGTCGGCTTCCAGCCGCACCACGTACACCGCGCCATCGGTGCCTCCCAGACTGGGTGCACCGACCAGCGCCAGATTGCCCGCCAACGCCATGCTCGAGCCAAATCCGACCCTGTCATAGTTCTGGCTGATGTCGAAATGAGTCAACCGGTCGATCTGGACAAAGCCCTGGGCGAAAGCGCTCTGCATGGGCAGGGAAAGCACAACCGCGAGTGCAGCAATGCTGGTTCGTACAAGGAACATGTGGGTTCTCCGCTGGATAGTTCCGTGCAGTACGAAAAGCGGCAGGAAATCACTTCACTGCGGGCTGGCGCGGAAGATTCAGGGCACGTTGAGCAGGCGCAATTGCAGTGCGCGCACGTTGGGATCGTCGTCGTCGCGACCGAGTGCTTCGGTGTAGAGCACGAGCGCTGCGCGGTACTCGCGCTGCGCGGCTTCAATGCGGCCTTGTGCGGCCAGGCTGTCGCCGAGTTCACCTCGGGTGACGGCGATCATCGACTCACGGCCGTTGGCCTGAACCAGCTCCAGCGCGGCACGCAGATGCGGCTCGGCCTCTTCGGGACGACCAAGGCGGTTGAGGGTGAGGCCCAGTCCATAGCGCGGATAGGCCCGGCGGATGTGGCCTTCCGGCGACGTTAGGCGTACCCGCTCGTCGACGCGGGTATAGACGGCCAGTGCCTTGTCGAATTGGCCATGGTCGCGGTACAGACCCGCGAGGTTGTTCCACAGTCTGAGGGTGAGCGGGTGCAACTCGCCACGAATCGCCTCATGGCCCTCGGCGGCGCGGCGGCCGAGCGCGATCGCGGCCTCGGCCTCGCCGGCGTCGCCCAGCACCAGCGCCAGGTCGCCCTGGTGCTGCAGCAGAAGCGGGTCGTCGGCGCCGAGCGCCGCCTCGCGGATGGCGATGGCCTCGCGCATGCGGGCGATGCGCAGCGCGCGGTCCGGCGTTGCGAGGCCGAGGTCGAACAATACCTGGCCGGTGCGCGGGTCGGCGTCGCCCAGGCTCTCGCGCAGCGACTGGTGGGCGCCCTCGAGCAGCGCCAGCGCCTGGTCGCGGCCGGGATGCGCAGCGTCGGTGTAGCGCAGGTAGAAGAAGCCGAGGTCCCAGGCGCTCTCGGCGGTCAGCGGATGGTGCTCGCCGTGAAGGCGCCGGCGCGCGTCCAGCAGCTCGACGAACAGGCGCTCGCTGCGCTCGTGGTCGGGGATGCGGGTGCGAAGCGCCAGGCCCAGCAGCCGTCGCGCGGCAAGCGTGTCCGGGTGCGAGGCGCCGTCGACCTCCATGTGCAGCGCGTGCGCCGCCTCGCGCGCGCGGATCGCCTCGTCGTAGAGCTCGAAGGCCAACAGCGCCTCGGCCAGGGTGTCGAGCAAGGCGATGCGGTTGCGTGGCTGGGTGGAGGTGTCGGCCTCCACCCGCGCGAGCGTGGTGCGCAACAGGGCGTGCGCACCCATCTGGTGGCCGAGCCCAGCATTGGGATCAGCAAGCTGCATCAGCTCGCGCAGCAGGCCCACCATGGCCTCGGCGCCGTCCCGCTGCTCGCGCGCCTGGCTGGCCTGGTGCACCGCCACCGCGGCGACGCTGCCCAGCGCCAGGAACACCGCCACAGTCAGGCCAAGCCCGAGCCGGTGGCGGCGGAAGAAACGGCCAATGCGATAGCGGCGCCCGGCATGGCGCGCCGCCACCGGCAGGCCGTCGAGCCAGCGCCGCAGGTCCGCGCTGAACTCGGCGGCGGCGGCATAACGCAGCACCGGGTCGCAGGCCACGGCGCGGCGTGCGATGGCTTCAAGGTCGGCGTCCAGGTCACTGCACCGCACGCCGGCCGGCAGACTCGCCGTTTTTGCCACTTCCGACAGCGTTGGCCGCGTTTCTTGGCGCAAGGTGTGCAGCATCGCCGCCAATGGCTGCCCGTCCAGCGCCAACGGCACGCGTCCGGCCAGCAGCCGATAGGCCAGGCAGCCGAGCGCGTAGACATCAGTGGCGGCGCTGATCGTTTCGCCGTCGAACTGCTCGGGCGCGGCGTAGTCCGGCGTCAAGCGCACCCCGAGCGGGCCGGTGGCCTGTTTCTCGCCGACATCCTCCAGCAGCCGCGCGATGCCAAAATCGAGCAGCTTCACCCGGCCTTCGGTGTCGACAAGAATATTGGCGGGCTTGAGGTCGCGGTGCACTACCAGCCGGCTGTGCGCGAACTGCACGATGGCGCCGACGGCGCACAGCAGCTCGACGCGTTCGCGCACATCGAGGCGGTGTCGATCGCACCAGGCATCAATGGGCTCACCGTTGACGTATTCGAGCACGAGCCAGGGCGAGCCGTCGTCGGCGCTGCCGCCATCGAGCAGCTGGGCGATGCCGGGGTGTTGCAGGCGTGCGGCGATGCGGCGCTCGATGTTGAAACGCCGGCGCAGCTCTTCACTTTGCAGCGACAACGGCAACAGCTTGAGCGCGGCAACGCGTTCAAACGCTCCGTCGGCGCGTTCGACCCGATACACCGTGCCCATGCCGCCGGCACCGATGCGGCCAGTCACGTGCCACGGACCAATACGCCGCCCCTGCCACTGCGCATCTTCTTCGCGCTGACGCTCGTCACCAAGATGGGCGAGCAGGTTGGGCGCCAGTCGCGTCAATCCCGGTTCGTTGCCATCGGGGTCGAGGGCTTCACGCGCGGCGCGCAGCAGTTCGGGTGTGTCACCCAGTGCGTTCTGGAGTGCCGTGTCACGCTCGGCCAGAGGCAATACCGACGCAGCCCTCACCGCCGCGTCGAGGCGCCGCCATGCGGCGGCGTCCAGGCTCATCCCGATGTCCCATCCGTACGCCGCGCGGCAAACCAGGCGCGTGCACGTATCCAGTCGCGCTGCACGGTGCTCACGGAGGTATCCAGCGCCGCCGCCGTCTCGAGCTCTGTCAGCCCGGCGAAGAAGCGGCACTCGATCAGCCGTACCAGGCGTGCATCCAGTTCCGCCAGTTCGCGCAAGTGCAGGTCAAGTTCGCACAGCGCCTCGGCCTGATCGTTAAGCATGAGCCCGGCGCTGTCGACTTGGAGCCGAAGCTGCCCGCCGCCACGCTTGGCGCTGAGCCGCCGCCGCGCGAAATCCACCAGCACCTGGCGCATCGCGCTCGACGCCACGCCAAGAAATTCCCCGGTGCTTTGGCACCCGGCGGAATCCACGCCTACCAACTTCAACCAGGTTTCGTGCACCAGACCGGTGGTGCTGAGGGTCAGTTGCGCACCCGACTCCGCCATGCGCCGCCGCGCCAGCGCGCGGATCTGCGGGTAGACCAGTGCGAACAGACGGTCGAAGGCGGCCCGGTCACCACCGGACAAGGCCTGCAGCAATGTCGTGACGTTGTCTGGGGTGGCCTCGGATCGGCCCGCCCCGGTTGGCTCGTTCACCATGCGGCAACCAAAGGTTATTCCTAAGCCCCGGCCGATGATACGTGCACCGCGAGGGGTTCGGCATCGCCACCCGGATGTCAGGTGGCCTGCCGGAGTCGAATTTCAGGGCTGCGGGCGTGCCTGGCGGGCCGCCGGAGATGCTCGTTATTCAACGGCGTTGGAACTGGAAGGAGGCATCCACAGAGTGCGCGCCCTACTCCCACTCTATTGTAAACAAGACATTTTTATCTTTTATATTCAATGGCTTATTTTCCTGCTAATTGGTAATACCATGAAAAATACCATGCTCAGAAAAGGCTTAACAATATTTTGAAAAATTGCCTACTGAGCGCTGCCGCACAGCTCCATAGGCCGCTTTCCTGGCTTTGCTTCCAGATGTATGCTCTTCTGCTCCTGCAGCTAATGGATCACCGCAAACAGGTTACTCGCCTGGGGATTCCCTTTCGACCCGAGCATCCGTATGAGACTCATGCTCGATTATTATTATTATAGAAGCCCCCATGAATAAATCGCTCATCATTTTCGGCATCGTCAACATAACCTCGGACAGTTTCTCCGATGGAGGCCGGTATCTGGCGCCAGACGCAGCCATTGCGCAGGCGCGTAAGCTGATGGCCGAGGGGGCAGATGTGATCGACCTCGGTCCGGCATCCAGCAATCCCGACGCCGCGCCTGTTTCGTCCGACACAGAAATCGCGCGTATCGCGCCGGTGCTGGACGCGCTCAAGGCAGATGGCATTCCCGTCTCGCTCGACAGTTATCAACCCGCGACGCAAGCCTATGCCTTGTCGCGTGGTGTGGCCTATCTCAATGATATTCGCGGTTTTCCAGACGCTGCGTTCTATCCGCAATTGGCGAAATCATCTGCCAAACTCGTCGTTATGCATTCGGTGCAAGACGGGCAGGCAGATCGGCGCGAGGCACCCGCTGGCGACATCATGGATCACATTGCGGCGTTCTTTGACGCGCGCATCGCGGCGCTGACGGGTGCCGGTATCAAACGCAACCGCCTTGTCCTTGATCCCGGCATGGGGTTTTTTCTGGGGGCTGCTCCCGAAACCTCGCTCTCGGTGCTGGCGCGGTTCGATGAATTGCGGCTGCGCTTCGATTTGCCGGTGCTTCTGTCTGTTTCGCGCAAATCCTTTCTGCGCGCGCTCACAGGCCGTGGTCCGGGGGATGTCGGGGCCGCGACACTCGCTGCAGAGCTTGCCGCCGCCGCAGGTGGAGCTGACTTCATCCGCACACACGAGCCGCGCCCCTTGCGCGACGGGCTGGCGGTATTGGCGGCGCTGAAAGAAACCGCAAGAATTCGTTAACTGCACATTCGGGATATTTCTCTATATTCGCGGTTCAGCAGGCATGTCCCCTTTGAGGGCGACCCGACGACAGGATAATCGACCTTATGGTGCGCAAATATTTCGGCACAGACGGTATTCGTGGCAAAGCCAACGAAGGCGCGATGACGGCGGAAACCGCCTTGCGCGTCGGCATGGCGGCTGGCCGTGTCTTTCGTCGCGGTGACCACCGCCATCGTGTCGTGATCGGCAAGGATACGCGCCTGTCGGGCTATATGCTTGAACCCGCGCTCACAGCCGGTTTCACCTCGATGGGCATGGACGTATTCCTTTTTGGCCCGCTGCCGACAACGTATAGGAAGAATAAACGCCCTTTTCACCCAAGTCCAACAGCTTTGGACCGCAGTTGACTCTTTCGACACCCCTGCGATGCAACCCAATCCGGCTGACGGGGAGCCAGCAACGCTGAAAATTTACCCTCCTCTTTCCCACTAGCGGCTCCTTTTCCGACAACCAGCACGGCGGATCCCTGCCGCGGCGCTGTGAACGCAGCATTTTGATTGGTATCGTTGGCCTTCAGGCTCGTCAGTCAAACAGACCCAGGAGCAGCTCAGCCGGTGGCGCCCGGCTTTCGGGTAACGCCCTGGTCCCGCTGGTTTCGGCTTTGTGCTTCAGGTGATCAAGGATCTGCTTGATCACTATAGGGTCTTCAATGCAGGCGATGACTTTCATGGCGCCGCCGCAGCCGCTGCAGGTCTCGATGTCGATATTGAAAACACGCTTGAGCCGTTGCGCCCATGTCATCGACGCTCGCCGTTGTGCTGGTGTTGCCGGTTCATCAGCCACCCTGACCTTGTTGCCCCTGCCCCGTTTTGCCGGCGTGACCAACGCCCGGTGCCGACTGTTGGGTGCGAACACCCCGTGGAAGCGGGTTAGGTTGACTCTGGGCTTCGGTACCAGGGCGGCCAGCCTTGCAATGAAATCCAATGGTTCGAAAATGACGTGCGTGGTGCCGTCCCGGTACGGCGTCTTGAGCTGGTAGCGCACGTTGCCGCCTCGTGTTAACGACAGCCGCTTCTCGGATACCGCCGGGCGGCTGATGTACCGGCACAGCCGTTCGAGCTTCTTGCGTTCATCGGCCCTGGCCGCCACGCCGGCGTGCAGGCTGGACCCGGCTACCTTGCCAATCCCGTCACCGAACGGATCACCACTGGTCGGCAGAGTTTGCAAAGTGAACACCTTTCGCCCCGCCTGTGAACCGACAGCGATACGGTAAGTGATCGAGTGCCCCAGCAGGGGTGTCATCGGGTCGTCATCCACCGCATCCGAGGCCAGATAGCTGTTTTCGACATCCCGTTCCAGCAGGCCTTGCCGTTCCAGATAGCGACCCACCCGGTGGGCGATGGTGTGCGTCAGCTGGGTGAGCTCTGGGCTGGTCGGCGCCTTGACCCAGCGGAAACGCGCTGAGCCGTGGGATTGCTCGACATACACACCGTCGAGAAACAGCATGTGGAAGTGAACATTCAGATTGAGCGCCGATCCAAAACGCTGGATCAGGGTGACCGCGCCCGTCTTGGCCACTTGGTGGGTATGGCCCGCTTTCTTGACCAGGTGCGTGGCAATGACGCGGTAAACGATGCCCAGCACCCACCCCATGATCTCGGGCCGGCTGGCAAACAGGAAACGCAGCTGAAACGGGAAGCTCAACACCCACTGACGCATGGGTTGTTCAGGCAGTACTTCATCAACCAGCAAGGCGGCACTTTCGGCCATCCGCCGCGCCCCACAGCTCGGGCAGAAACCGCGACGCTTACAGCTGAAAGCGACCAGGTGCTCGGCGTGGCAAGACTCGCAGCGAACCCGTAGAAAGCCATGCTCCAGCCGCCCGCATTGGAGAAATTCTTCAAATTCCCGTTGCACATAGCCCGGCAATTCCTTTCCCTGCTCTGCCATAAGCGCAGCGAATGCCGGGTAATACTCGTCAACGATCTGATAGAGAAGGGTTTGCTCGGGTCGGTGGCTCTGGTAACGACCAGTATCCCGATCCCGGCTGGCCGTCCTGGCCGCCACATGAGGCATGTTCCGCGTCCTTGCAATACTGTGTTTACATACAGTCTATCGCTTAGCGGAAAGTTCTTTTACCCTCAGCCGAAATGCCTGCCGTTGCTAGACATTGCCAGCCAGTGCCCGTCACTCCCATTCGATCGTCGCAGGCGGTTTGCCGCTGATGTCATAAACAACGCGAGAAACACCCTTCAACTCATTGATTATTCGGTTGGAAACACGAGCAAGGAAGTCGTATGGCAGGTGCGCCCAGTGTGCGGTCATGAAGTCGATGGTCTCCACCGCGCGCAGTGCAATGACCCATTCGTAGGCGCGCGCATCGCCAACCACGCCCACTGATTTGACCGGCAGGAACACGGCGAAGGCCTGCGAGGTCTTGTCGTACAGGTCGGCCTTGCGCAATTCGTCGATGAAGATGGCATCGGCGCGGGCGAGCAACTCGGCGTACTCGGGTTTCACTTCGCCCAGGATGCGCACGCCGAGTCCCGGTCCGGGGAATGGATGTCGGTAAACCATCTCGCGCGGCAGGCCGAGTTCCACGCCGAGGCGACGCACTTCGTCCTTGAACAGCTCGCGCAGCGGCTCGACCAGGCCCAGCTTCATGTGCTCCGGCAAACCACCGACGTTGTGGTGGCTCTTGATGACGTGCGCCTTGCCGGTCTTGCTGCCGGCCGATTCGATCACGTCCGGATAGATCGTACCCTGTGCCAGCCACCGGGCATTCTTCAGCTTGTTCGATTCTTCCTCGAAGATCTCAACGAACAGGTTGCCAATGACCTTGCGCTTGGCTTCCGGATCGCTGATGCCCTCAAGTGCACTGAAGTAGCGCTCGGCTGCATCCACACGGATCACCTTGACCCCCAGATGCTCGGCGAAGGTGGCCATGACCTGGTCCCCTTCCTGCCAGCGCAGCAGGCCGGTGTCGACGAACACGCAGGTCAGCTGTTCGCCGATGGCCTGGTGCAGCAGCGCCGCAACCACCGAGGAATCGACACCGCCGGAAAGCCCGAGGATCACTTCATCGGAACCAACCAGCTCGCGCACCCGCGCGATCTGGTCCTCGATGATGCGCGCCGCAGTCCACAGCGTGTCGCAGCCGCAGATGTCCACGACGAAGCAGCGCAGCAGTTCTGTGCCCTGCTTGGTGTGCGTGACCTCCGGATGGAACTGCACGCCGTACCAGCCGCGACGGTCATCGGCGAAGGCGGCGACCGGGATGCGGTCGGTCTTGGCGGTGACGGTGAACCCTTCCGGCGCCTGCGAGACGTGGTCGCCGTGGCTCATCCAGACATCCAGCCTTGGCGGCGATCCGGCGTGGTCCTTGAGCCCGTCGAGCAGCCGGTCCTGGGCCACGATGCTGACCTGCGCCGCGCCGAACTCGCGCTGATCGGCGGCTTCGGTGGCACCGCCCAACTGCACCGCCATGGTCTGCATGCCGTAGCAGATGCCCAGCAACGGCACGCCCGCATCGAACACCGCCTGCGGTGCGCGCGGGGAATTGGCAAGCGTGGTGGATTCCGGGCCGCCGGACAGGATGATGCCCTTGGCGCCGAACGCGGCGATGTCGGCCGGGTCGTGATCCCAGGCCCAGATTTCGCAATAGACGCCGATCTCGCGGATGCGGCGGGCAATCAGCTGGGTGTATTGCGCACCGAAATCCAGGATCAGGATCTTGTCGCGGTGCAGCAGGGAATCGGGCGTCGGGAATCGGGAATCGGAAGTGCTCACCGGGCGTTCTCGCTTCTGGAAAAGTTCTGGAAAACTCCTGTCTCGTTACCAAAAATCAACGGGATCAGGATGTTGGCATCACCGCCGGGAGCGCCCGGAAGCGTCCGCCGTGGATGGACGAAAGGTTCACCGGTGATCAATCCGCCAGCGCGGATGCCAGCAAGGGGTGGAGCTCGGGTTTGAACGGGTTGGCGACGGTGACGCCGCGCCAGACGAAGCCGTCGTGCATGTCTTCGGACAGGAGCAGCTGGCAATTGGCCTGGGCGGAGGCTGAAAGCATGACGGCATCCCAGATGGACAACTGATGCGCTGCCGCCAACTGGCAGGCCGACAGCATCGTTTCAGCAGAGGTGTGCGCCAGCGTGAACGCGTCCTTCCATGCGAGAACGGACTGCCGCGCCTGCTCACGCGACCATCCGGCCTTGCGAACCAGCACGTTGAACAGTTCGCCCAAAGCCTGCACCGGCAGCACGGCCCCGGATGTTTTCATCGCTTCCAGCAGGGCAAGGGCGATCCCCTGCCTGTGCGGATCGCCCGCCCCTTCGGCATAGGCCAGAACGTTGGTGTCGAGCGCGATTCGCATCAATCGCGCTCGTACAGTTCGTCGCGTGTCCAGGGCCCGGCGCCGATGGCGGGCTGCTGTTTCAGGCGCTTGAGCAACAGCTCACGAGCACGCGTCTTCGCCAGTTCGTCGTCGTCCACGGGCACGATCCGGGCCACGGGCTTGCCGTGCGAGGTGACGATGTAGGTCGCCTTTTCCTCGCGCACGCCGCGCAGGAGCTGCGAGAAATTGCGGTTGGCATCGGCGGCGGAAATGGAGGTGCTCATGGCCTTCTCCGGAAATGTAGTCATATTGCCTACTTTCCTCTGCGGCGCCGGACGTGTCAACCCATCCGGTAGTTCGGCGGTTCCTTGGTGATCTGCACATCGTGCACATGGGCTTCGCGCTGGCCGGCACCGGTGATGTGCACGAACTGCGGGCGCGTGCGCATCTCCTCGACCGTGGCGCAACCCACATAACCCATCGTGGCACGCAGGCCGCCGATCAGCTGATGCACGATGCCGCCGACCGGGCCGCGATAGGGCACGCGGCCTTCGATGCCTTCTGGAACGAGCTTGTCGGCATCGGTGGAGTCCTGGAAATAGCGGTCCTTGCTGCCCTTCTCCATCGCACCCAGGCTGCCCATGCCGCGATAGCTCTTGTAGCTGCGGCCCTGGAACAGCTCGACCTGGCCCGGAGCTTCCTCGGTGCCGGCGAACAGGCCGCCGATCATGATCGTGGAGGCTCCGGCGGCCAGTGCCTTGCCCAGATCGCCGGAGTAGCGGATGCCGCCATCGGCGATCAGCGGAATACGGTCCTGCAGCGCTTCGGCCACCATGCTGACGGCGGTAATCTGCGGGATGCCGACACCGGCGATCATGCGGGTGGTACAGATCGAGCCGGGACCGACGCCGACCTTGACCGCATCGGCCCCAGCGTCCATCAGCGCCAGTGCGGCATCACCGCTGACGATGTTGCCGCCGATCACTTCCACCTGCGGAAAATTCTTCTTGACCCAGTTGACCCGGTCCAACACGCCTTGTGAATGGCCGTGCGCGGTATCCACGATCAACACGTCGACACCGGCGGCCACCAGCGCTTCGACCCGGGCCTCGGTATCGCCACCAACGCCGACGGCGGCACCGACCAGCAACTGCTCGTCCTTGTCCTTGGCCGAATTGGGGAAGTCGTGCGCCTTCTGGATGTCCTTGACGGTGATCAGGCCACGCAGTTCGAAGTTGTCGTTGACCACCAGCACTTTCTCGATGCGATGGGTGTGCAGCAGGTGCAGCACCTCGTCGTCGCTGGCGCCCTCCTTCACCGTGACCAGCTTGTCCTTGCGCGTCATGACGTTGCGCACCGGATCATCAAGCTTGGTCTCGAAACGCATGTCGCGGCCGGTGACGATGCCGACCAGCTGCCCGTCTTCGACCACCGGCACGCCGGAAATGTTGCGGGCGCGGGTGAGCTTGAGCACTTCGCCGATCGAGGTCTGCGGGCCGACCGTGAACGGCTCGCGGATCACACCGGTCTCGAAGTTCTTCACCTGCTGGACTTCGGCCGCCTGGCGTTCCAGTGAAAGGTTCTTGTGGATGATGCCGATGCCGCCCAGCTGCGCCATGGCAATCGCCAGGCGGGCCTCGGTGACGGTGTCCATCGCGGCGGAAACCAGCGGCAGTTTCAGGCGCAGCTTGCGCGTCAGGCGGGTTTCCAGCGAGACATCCTTGGGCAGGACGTTGGAATAGGCGGGGACGAGCGAGACGTCGTCGTAAGTGAGCGCTTCGGCCAGGATGCGGAGCATCGGCGGCTCCCGATTGGGGTGGTGGGAAGCGCAGCATTGTAACCCGGGACGCGGGGCGGTACGAGCGGCGCGCGCTGTTAAGTCCACCGGCAAAAAGCCATCGCCATCATGAGGAAGCCGGCACGATAGCGACAGGATATGAATAGTTCACTGAATATCACCGATATTTACGCACCAATTCGGCACAGATTCAGCCACCGTTGCCCGCCCACCACGTAGATTCCGCGCCCCTGTTGGTTGACCGACACTCCAGAGATTCATATTTCCCATGCAAGGTTCACATGACCTGGGCATCGTTGCCCTGTCCTATCTGATCGCCTCCCTCGCCGGCTTTGTCGCCATCGCTTTCGCCTCGCGCATGCTGGTGCGCAAATCCAACCGTCTGCGGTGGCTGATCGGTGGTGCATCCGCGATGGGTACCGGCATCTGGTCGATGCACTTCGTCGGCATGACCGCGTTCACGCTGCCGGTGCAGATCAGTTATGACCTGGGCATCACCGCGTTGTCGTGGTTGGCGGCAGTGGCGGCATCGGCGCTGGCGCTGTTCATCGTCGGCTACGGCCATGTGCGCACCTCGACCGTGACGCTGGGTGCGATCAGCATGGGTGCGGGCATCTGCGTGATGCACTACACGGGCATGTGGGCGATGCGCATGTCGCCGGCGATCAGCTATGACGCGACGATGTTCATCGTCTCGGTGGTGATTGCCGTGGCCGCCTCGGCCGCCGCGATCCTGATCCTTGCGCATCTGAAGACGGTGCGCAGCTGGCGCGATGTGGCAATGCGCGTGGGTGCGGCGCTGGTGATGGGAGTGGCGGTATGCGGCATGCATTACACCGGCATGGCTGCGGCCGAATTCGCCGATGGTGCGTTCTGCGCGCCTGGCAACCAGTTACAGGCCAAGGCACTGCCGTGGCCAACGACCATCGGCACGCTGCTGATCCTGGGCTTCGGCATCCTGACCACGCTCGGTGATGCGCGTGACATCGCAAGCGCACGCCGTGCCGAGCGCGAGATGGAAGCCCGGGTGCAGACGATGGCCTTCACCGATCGCCAGATGAACCTGCCGAACCGCGCGGGCATTTCGCAGACGATTGCCGAGCGCGCGCGTGCAGGTTCGCCCGAAGGTTTTGCCGTGGTCACCTTCCGTGTCGATACCGCCGCCGGTGAGGAGGCGACGCTGGAGACGATGAAGTTCATCGCCGAGCGCCTCGCGCGTGCCCTGCCCGATGCGGCGCTGGCGCGGACCCGTCCAGAGCACCTGGTGTTGTTGCTGGATGGCGGCAAGGACGCGGCGATGCAGCGTTGTGCCGGCATCATCGAAAAACTGGAGCACGAGCTTGCGCTGCGCAGCATTGACGCGGTGGTGTCGATGAACAGCGCGCACTGCCCCAGCGAGGGCGACAACGCGCAATGGCTGTTGCTGCGTTCCTCGCCCAAGAGCAGTTCGGACGAGAGCAGCGCCGTCGCCTGATCCGGCGGGGCCGAAGCGTGGATGTGGTGTGCCGCATCCACGGTTTCCACTACGCGGTTCCGCCTGTTCAGCGGCGGGACCGCGTTTTCATGGAAGCGGATCAGGGCGGCGGGCAAATCCGGTTTTCAGTGCCGGACAGCCATGCCTCGCTGTAGCCGCAGGATCGATACACGCGCGTGAAGCCAGTCCGACGGGCGGAAACTGATATGAGTACCGGCATTGGCGCCACCGCCGCCAGATTCAGTCGCGTCGGGCTTGCAGATCGGCCGCTTCGGCGGCAACCAGCGTGTTCTGCATCAGTGTGGCCACGGTCATCGGGCCGACACCGCCCGGTACCGGCGTGATCCACGAAGCGCGCTCGAAGGCGGCATCGAAACCCACGTCGCCGCACAGGCTGCCGTCCTCGAGCCGGTTGATGCCCACGTCGATGACGATAGCGCCGGGCTTGATCCATTCGCCGGGCACGAGCGCCGGCTTGCCGACCGCCACCACCACGATGTCGGCCTGACGAATGTGCTTTTCCAGCGTCTCGCGCGGGGTGAAGCGGTGGCAGCTGGTGGTGGTGCAGCCGGCGATCAGCAGTTCCATCGCCATCGGCCGGCCGACATGGTTCGACACTCCGACCACCACCGCCTCGCGCCCGCGCACCGGGCGGTCGGTATGCGCCAGCAGTGTCATGATGCCGCGCGGCGTGCAGGGTCGCAGGCCGGGTTGGCGCAGCAGCAGGCGGCCGACATTGGCCGGGTGGAAACCATCCACATCCTTGGCCGGATCGATGCGGTCGATCAGCGCGGTGCTGTCGAAGTGCGCCGGCAGCGGCAATTGCACCAGGATGCCGTTGACCGTGGGGTCGGCATTGAGGCGGTCGATCAAGGCGTGCAACTCGGCTTCGGTCGTGCTGTCGGGCAGGTCGTAATCGAACGAGACGAAACCGGCGCGCTCGCAGGCGCGGCGTTTGTTGCGCACATACACCGCCGAAGCCGGATCGGCACCGACCAGCACCACCGCCAGCCCCGGTGCGGCCTGGCCAGCAGCCAGGCGTGCCGCGACCTTGGCGGCAAGGTGATCCAGCAGGCGGTCGGCAATCAGCTTGCCGTCGAGCAGGCGCGCGGGCATCGGCATGTCCTTTTGGGGTGAGGCGCAATTATCGCCGAGGACGCGGCGTGGTACGACTCAGGCGGTACGGAATGCCGCTCTGCGCTCAGCCGCCAGAGCAGAAACGCACATAGTCGATGTAACCGGGAAACTCCCGCCCAGCGGCGCAGACCGCGCAATCCGGGTCTGGCGGCAGGCGGATTTCTCGAAAGTGCGACGTCAATGCATCGAAGGACAGCAAGCGTCCGGCAAGTGACTGGCCAATCCCCAGCGCCAGTTTCAGCGCCTCATTGGCCTGCAGCAGTCCGACCAGGCCCGGCAGTACGCCCAGCACGCCGGCTTCGGAACAGTTCGGCGCATCCTCGGGATGTGGCGGCTCGGGAAACAAGCAGCGGTAGCACGGTGCGACACCACGCTGGCGACCGGCGTCGAACACGCTGACCTGACCGGAGAAACGCTGCACCGCGCCGTAGATCATCGGCCTGGCGTGTTTGACGCAGGCATCGGAGAGCAGATAGCGCAACGCGAAGTTGTCGGTGCCGTCGATCGCAATATCAACGTCGCTCAGCAAGGCATCGATGTTGGCGCTGCTGACGCGCTCTGGCACGGTCACCACGTCGGTGCGGTGGTTCAGCGCCGTCAGCGTGCGCTGCGCCGAGGCGACCTTGGGTTGCCCGATGGAGGCTTCGGTGTGGATCACCTGACGCTGCAGATTGCTCAGCTCGACCACATCGTCGTCGCAGATCACGAGCCGGCCGATGCCGGCGGCGGCCAGATACAGCGAAATCGGTGCACCCAGACCACCGGCACCGACCAGCAGCACGCGCGTCTGCGCCAAGCGGCGCTGGCCTTCCAGCCCGACCTGCGGCAGCAGCAGGTGGCGCGAATAGCGTTCGAGGAAATCGGCATCGGCTTCCGGCGTGGTCATCGGCAAGCCTTCGGCCCGCCAGCGCTCGGTACCGCCTTCGACCGAGAGCAGTCGTGCATATCCCAGCGCCGTCAATGCCTTGGCCGCATTGGAGGAACGCTGGCCCGAGGCGCAGATCAGCAGGATTTCGTTGCCGCTGCCCGGTGCACCCAGATGGCTGGCGGGGTCATCCAGCAGTTCGGACAGGGCGACGCCGGTGGCACCTTCGGCCATGCCGGAGGCGCGTTCGCCGGCTTCGCGCACATCGATCAGGCGTGCCCCGCGCTGCTGGCGGTTGCGGGCTTGCTGCGGGGAAAGAGTCTCGATGGTGTCGGACATGGACATGGCAGCGACGATGTCTGAATCAGCGCTTGACGTGCCGCATCAGTCGGCGGCGCTGCTTGAGCTGGCGTTCGCTCAGCGGGTTGGTCTTGTCAGCGTAGGGGTTCTCGCCCTGGCGGAATTCCAGCTTCAGCGGCGTGCCGACCAGCTTGTAATGCTGGCGCAGGTAGTTTTCGAGATAGCGCTTGTAGTTTTCGGCCAGATCCTTGACCCGGTTGCCGTGGATCACCACAGTCGGCGGGTGCGTGCCGCCGGGATGTGCGAAACGCAGCTTGACCGGCTGGCCGCGTACCGGTGGCGGCTGGTGGGTGGCGACGGCGGTTTCCAGCACGCGGGTCAGATCCGAGGTGCTGAACTGGAAACCGGCCGAGCGCTGCGCACGCTGCACCGCACGCAGCAGCTCGCGCAAACCGGAACCATGCAGTGCCGAAATCGTTACGTTTTCGGCCCAGGGCACGAAGCTCAGGCGCCGATCCAGCGCGGCACGGGTCTGTTCGCGCTGATAGTCGGACAGGCCATCCCATTTGTTGACCGCGATCACCAGGGCGCGCTTGGCATCCAGCACGAGCCCGAGCACGGTGGCGTCCTGATCGGTGACGCCTTCGCTGGCATCGATCACGAACACCACCACCTGTGCCGCCTCGATGGCCTGCAGGGTCTTGATGATGCTGAATTTCTCGACCGCTTCGTCGACCTTGGACTTGCGCCGGATGCCGGCGGTGTCGATCAGGCGGTACTTGCGCCCGTCGCGTTCCGTGTCGACCGAGATCGCATCGCGCGTGGTGCCCGGCACATCGGAGGCGATCATCCGGTCTTCGCCCAGCAGGCGGTTGACCAGGGTGGACTTGCCGACATTGGGGCGGCCGATGATCGCCAGGCGCAGGCGGTCCGGCTCGGTCGTTTCCACGTCGTCGCTGGTTTCATCCGGCTCCGGCAGATGCTCGTCAATCCGTTCCAGCACGGCATCCAGTCCACGCTGGTGTGCAGCGGATACCGAAATCGTTTCGCCCAGGCCGAGGCGTGCGAATTCGGCCATGGCTTCGTGCGGATCGGCAGCGTCGATCTTGTTGATCAGCAGCAACACTGGTTTGCCGCTGCGGCGCAGCTGCGCCAGGATCGATTCATCCAGCGGCAACGGGCCCTGCTTGGCATCGACCACGAACAGAATCAGGCCCGCCTCTTCGATCGCGGCCTGCGACTGGCGCGTGGTGAGACCGGCCAGGCCCTGTTCGTCATCGCTGATGCCGCCGGTATCCACCAGCAGGAAAGGCTTGCCCTCGATCCGCCGGCAGACGCCGTAATGACGGTCGCGGGTGACGCCGGGCTCGTTGTGCACCAGCGCATCGCGGGTGCGGGTGAAGGCGTTGAAAAGGGTCGATTTGCCGACGTTGGGCCGGCCAACCAGGGCGACCAGTGGCAACATGGTGACCTCACGCAAAAGAGCGGCACGGGGCCGCAGTTGTTCCGATCCGGACGGGCCGGAATGGACGCGGCGCCCCTTGCCGGAGCGCCGCGTGGTATCAGTTGATGCGGTAGGCGCCGAGCTGGCCGC
This sequence comes from Denitratimonas organivorans, assembly GCF_037478135.1. Classification (NCBI taxonomy): domain Bacteria; kingdom Pseudomonadati; phylum Pseudomonadota; class Gammaproteobacteria; order Lysobacterales; family Lysobacteraceae; genus Denitratimonas; species Denitratimonas organivorans. The sequence goes on along the minus strand of NZ_JBBHDV010000004.1, from coordinate 157,488 downwards.
CGCTGGACAATACGAACAGCAGACCGTCCGCCACTTCAGGAATACTGCGGATCGGGCGCTTGTCCAGACGCACCCGTGCCGCCGGCTGGCCGGTTTCAAGATCGAACCAGTGCAGATGGCCTTCCATGTCGCCAAACACCACGTTGCGGCCATGGATCGCCGGGCCGGAAAGCCAGCGATAGGTCAGCATGTCCTGCTTCCACAGGGCCGAGCCGGTGCGCCGGTCCAGCGCCCAGATCACGCTGTCGCGGTCGGCCACGAGAATGCGTTCGCCATCCAGCACCAGGCCACCGTAGCTGGACATTTCGCGGTTCCACAGCGAGCGGCCGCCTTCCAGCGACAACGCCACGACCTGGGCGTTGAACGCGGCGGCATAGAGCTCGCCCTGCTCGTAGGCCATCGCGCCGTCGATATCGACCATGCGCTCCAGCTCGGAACGGCCCTCGCCCAAGGCGATGGTCTGTTCCCACAGCTGGACGCCGTCATCGCCGCGCAGCGCGACGATGTGGCCGCTGTCATAACCCAGCAGCACCAGGCCTTCGGCCAGCACCGGCGTGGAATTGCCGCGCAGGGTCAGGGCCGGAATGCCGCGGTCATGTACCCAGCGACGCTCGCCGTCGATGATCGAGAAGGCGAAGACGCGGCCGTCGATCGAACGCACCACGACCTGGCCGCGCGCAATCGCCGGAGCGGTGATGACCTCTGACGAAACCTGCGCACGCCAGCGTTCGCTGCCCGAGTCCGGGTTGTAGGCGACCACTTCGCCGTCCAGCGTGCCGACCACGAGGGTGCCTTCACCGACACCGGGGCCGCCGGCCAGGCGCAGGCCGGTGTCGATCTTCCAGATCTCGCGGCCGCTGGCGCCATCAAAGGCGAAAAGCTCGCCGCGCGGATCGGCCACGTAGACCTGGCCGCTGTCGACCGCCGGGCCCATGCGTGCGCCCAGGCGACGCTCGCCCTTGCCGATGCTGCGTTCCCAGACCCGATCCACGTTGATGGTCGGCGTCAGCTTCTCCAGTTCGGCCGGAGCTTCGACGTTCTCGCGCTTGTTGGGGCCGCAACCGACGATCAATCCGGCCAGAAGCAGCGGAATCAGGAAGCGCCGCATGTCAGGCCTCCGGCTCGGACGGCGCCAGTCCCATATCGGCCATCTTCATCTCGACGATGAAGCGGTTCGGCGCGCCGGTTTCCAGTGAAGTCAGCGCCTCCTGGTAGGCGTTGCCGGCTTCTGCGCTGCGGCCCAGTGCCACCAGTGCATCGCCGCGCAGTTCAGCCACCAGACCGGCGTAATCACCAGCCGGGATCTTTGCAAGATGCGTCAGGGCTTCCTCAGCCTTGCCGGCGGCCAGTTCGAGGCGCGCCAGACGCAGTTGGACCAGGCTGACCAGGGCCGGATCCGGTGACGCGCCAGCGGCTGTGACATAGGCATCGCGGGCGCCTTCCAGATCGCCTGCCGTCAGCTTGGTGTCGGCAAGTTCCAGCAGCGCCAGGGTCGCGTACGGGGTTTTCGAGAAGCGCCCGCCGAGTTCACCGGCAAGCTGTTCCATCGCGGCGTTGTCGCCGTTCTGGCTGGCCTGCTCGAAAGCCTGGTAGGTCGCGGCGGCATCGTACTTGTGCTGCATCTGGCTGCCCTGCCACCACTGCCAGCCGAGAATGCCGACCAGGCCGATGGCCACGCCACCAATGATCGCAGCGCCGTTCTGACGCAGCCACGAGCGAACGAGTTCGCCCTGTTCGTGTTCGTCCATCCTGGGAAAACTCCGAATTGATTGGGGGATCCGCCGTTGGCAGCCGATCCGGGGTGAACAGTATCGATGGGCGCCGCGCTGCGGGCACGGCCGACCGGTTGTCAGCCGCCGGCGGGAGCCAGCGAACCGTCGGATGATACTGTAAAGCGTGCCACGTTGGCCCGGCGATATTCGCTGATGTCCACTTCGGTGCCATCCAGGTGCACCTTGACCGCCGAGGCATTGCCCAGCAGCACCCGCGCCACGCGGGCTGGATCAACTTGATGGCGCTCACCGCTGCGCATCAGCTCGTGCACCAGACGGGTGCCGTCATGATCCATGACTTCGACCCAGCTCTCGCCCGTTACTGTCAGTACCAGGCCTTCCTGTGTCACCGCTGCGACCGGTGCTGCCGCCGGAGCAGCATTGCGGCTGCTGGGGTAGAACGGCGTCAACGAGGCCATCACCGGCTGCTCGCTGGGAGCCGGCGGCCCCATGTCGTCGCTGCGGCGAGCCAATTGGCCACGGGGATCCAGCTGAATGGTGGCGTTGTCGCCATCCAGTGCCATCGATTCATCCAGTGGTGCCAGCAATGCCGCTGGATCGGGCAGGTGGTCACGGGTGGCGAGCAGGATCACCGGCACCACGATCGAAGCGGTCAGCGCGACATAGACCAGGCGGCGGGCGTAACGGTCGAGCAGAAAACGGCCGTGGGAAATCCGGTTGCTGCTGCGCAGCGGTGCGGCAGCAACGACTTCTTCGCGAGGATACAGTTCGTCGACGATAGCGGCGGGAAGATCCAACAGGCGGGCATAACTGCCGAGGTAGCCCCGTGCGAAGATCGGCGCGCCCAGTGCCGCCAGATCGCCGCGTTCCATCGCATCCACCAGTGCCGTACGCAACCGCAGCTGTTCGGCGGCTTCGGCTACTGACAGACCGGCAGCTTCACGCGCCTGACGCAAGCGTGCGCCGGGCGTATTGTCGACGGAGTGGTCTGGAGTCGGGGCGGCATCCTGCACGTGACTGCTCATGGGCGGTATCTGGTCTCAGAGGGGTGCTTCCGGCTGGAAATCCGGAAACTCGTTTTGCAAGCGGTCGCCATAACGGCGCGCGGCAGCGGCGTCGCCCAGGCGGGTTTCGATGCGCCGCCCCAGATCCAGCACGGCGGGATCGGCCGGGGTGACCGATTCGAGCCGTTGCAGGAAAGCGCGGGCGCGCATGTTGTCGTCTTTCTGGTGGTGCAGGCGCGCCAGTTCAAACAGCGCGATCGCATTGTTGGGCTGACTGGTGAGCACCTGGCGGAAATAGCCTTCGGCCTTGCTGCTGTCGCCGGCCTTCAGTGCGCAAACACCGGCGTTGGACAGCGCGGCCGCCGGTGAACGATAGAACGGATCGTTCAGGGCCTTGAGGAAGTGTGCATCGGCTTCGTGATACTGGCCCTTGCCGCAGAGGAAGGCGCCCAGATTGTTGTTGACATCACCATTGTCGGGCGCCAGGCGCTCGGCGCGGCGGTAATGGGTTTCGGCCTGGGTCGGGCGGTTGATGCGCTCGTTCAGCACCGCCAGCATGGTGTGCGCATCGACGCTGCGCGGATCCAGTTCCAGTGCGCGCTGGAGTTTTTCCATCGCGGTTTCGAGCTGGCCCTGTTCCATGTAGCCCTGCCCGAGCTTGACCTGGAGTTCGGCGGCTTCTTTCGCGCTGGCCGAGGCGTCGTTGCGCGGCGACGGGCCGCCGGCACAGGCGCTGAGCAGCAGTGCCAGCACGATGGCTGCGGCAGTCAGGCTTGCGTCACGCCGTTGCACTGACAGGCTCCTTTGGGGCGGCAACATCCTGCTGTGCCAGCGTGGCGCGGAACTGCGCCTGGCGGCGGGTGCGGTCCATGACCTGGCCCTTGAGCTGGCCGCAGGCCGCGTCGATGTCGTCACCGCGGGTGCGGCGCACCATCGCCAGAACCTTCCCCTTCTGCAGGATTTCCTGGAAGGTACGGATGTCAGCATCGCTGCTGCGGGTGTAGCGCGTGCCGGGGAACGGGTTGAACGGGATCAGGTTGACCTTGGCCGCATCGCTGTCCTGCACCTTGTTGGTGAAGGCGCGCAGCAGCCGGACCAGTTCGTGCGCATGCTCGGGCTGGTCGTTGACCCCTTCCATCAAGGTGTATTCGAAGGTCACCGAGCTGCGTTTGCGGCGCAGCACATAGCGCTCGCACGCCGCCATCAGCTGGGCGATGGGGTATTTCTTGTTGATCGGCACCAGCTCGGTGCGCAGCGCATCATTGGCCGCGTGCAGCGACACCGCCAGCGACACATCGCTTTCCTCGGAGAGCTTGTCGATCATCGGCACCACGCCGGAGGTGGACAGCGTGACGCGCTTGTTGGCCAGACCGAAGCCGAGATCGTCTCGCATGATGCTCATCGCGGTGACGACATTGTCGAAGTTCAGCAGCGGCTCGCCCATGCCCATCATCACCACGTTGGTGAGCTTGCGGTCGCGGTGCGGCACGTTGCCCAGATGGCGCGCCGCGACCCAGACCTGGCCGATGATCTCGGCGGCGGACAGGTTGCGGTTGAAGCCCTGGGTGGCGGTGGAGCAGAACGAGCAGTTCAGCCCGCAGCCGACCTGGCTGGATACGCACAGCGTGCCGCGGCCCTTGTCGGGGATGTAGACCGTTTCGATGGCATTGGCACCATCCATGCCCAGCAGCCACTTGTGCGTACCATCCACGGACGGCTTGTCGAACAGCACGTTCGGCGGTTCGATGCGGGCATGTTCCTGCACCTTGGCGCGCAAGGCCTTGCCAAGGTCGGTCATCTGTTCGAAATCGGTGACGTGGCGGTGGTACATCCACTTCATCACCTGGTGGGCGCGGAAGCGCTTCTCGCCGAGGGTTTCGGCAAAGAAGCGCTCCAGCCCGATGCGGTCGAGCCCGAAGAGGTTGGTCCTGGCGTCGGCCGTCGGTGTGCTCATCAGCGTGGGCAGAGTTCCGTCGCGGCGAAGAAGTAGGCGATCTCGATCGCGGCGTTCTCGGCGCTGTCCGAACCATGCACGGCGTTGGCGTCGATGGATTCGGCGAAGTCGGCGCGGATCGTGCCGGCGGCGGCTTCCTTCGGATTGGTGGCACCCATCAGGTCGCGGTTCTTGAGCACCGCGCCCTCGCCTTCCAGCACCTGGATCATGACCGGGCCGGACACCATGAAATCCACCAGCGCGCCGAAGAACGGACGCTCGCTGTGGACCGCGTAGAAGCCTTCGGCCTCGGCGCGGGAAAGCTGCTTCATCTTGGCAGCGATGATCTTGAGCCCGGCGGCTTCAAAACGGGACAGGATCGCGCCGACTGCGTTCTTGGCGACGGCGTCGGGCTTGATGATCGAAAGGGTGCGCTCCAGCGCCATTGACTTCTCCAGAAGGTTCGGTTGCATGTACCCCAAACGGGGACACCAATTGTAACACTATAAACAAGCGCTGAAACACCAAGTTAGACGCATGTCTCAAACCTGGAGGCAGGTCTTTTCAGTGGGCCGGCAGCGGTGCTGGCCACGTGTGGACCAGGTTTGACCGGCACCCCGGGAAGCGACTAGCATCGGAGCCTCAAACAAACGTTTGATCCACCGATGCCGGCAGCCTCCACTCCCCACTTCTCCACCAAGGATCGCATCCTGAGTGCGGCCGAAGCGCTGTTCGCCGAATTCGGCTTTGTCGGCACCTCGCTGCGCCAGGTGACCAGCCGCGCCGATGTCAATCTGGCAGCGGTCAATTATCACTTCGGTTCCAAGGACAACCTGGTGGCCGAGGTGTTCCGCCGCCGCATGGACGAAATGAGCCGGGCGCGGCTGGAGCAACTTGAAACCGCCCGGCAGCAATCGCCTGGCGCGCTGGAGCCGGTGCTGCGCGCCTTCATCGAGCCGGCGCTGGCGCTGAGTCTCGAGCGCGATGGCGGTGCCGCGTTCGTGCGCGTGCTGGCGCGCGCCTATGCCGAACGCAACGATCGCCTGCGCAAATTCCTGTCGGACAACTACGGCCATGTGCTGCGCGAATTTTCCCGCGCGATTGCCGAATGCCTGCCGCAACTGGAAAAGGAATCGCTGTACTGGCGCCTGGATTTCCTCGCCGGCGCGCTGACCTACGCGATGGCCGATTTCGGCCTGCTGCGGCGCCCTGACGGCGACGAGCCGATGCATGCCCAGCGCGCCGCAGATGAACTGGTTGCGTTCGCCGCCGCCGGCCTGCGCGCCACCTGATACCCCACCCTTCACCCACCGGAGTGTTTGCAATGCCGCAACTTCGAATCCGCAAGGCCGCCGTGCTTGGAGCCGGCGTCATGGGCGCGCAGATCGCTGCGCACCTGGTCAACGCCGGCGTCGACACCGTACTGTTCGACCTTCCCGCCAAGGACGGCGCGCCCAACGGCATCGTCGACAAGGCGATCGCGAATCTGGGCAAGCTTTCCCCTGCGCCGCTGGCGAGCAAAGCGCTGGCCGGTGCGATCACCCCGGCCAACTATGACCAGCATCTGGACTTGCTCAAAGAGTGCGATCTGGTCATCGAGGCCATCGCCGAACGCATGGACTGGAAGAAGGACCTGTACGACAAGGTCGAGAACCACATCGCGCCACACGCGATCATCGCCAGCAACACCTCGGGCCTGTCGATCAACGCCCTGGCCGAGGCGTTGCCCGAGTCACTGCACAGCCGCTTCTGCGGCCTGCACTTCTTCAACCCGCCGCGCTACATGCATCTGGCCGAGTTGATCCCCTGCCGCAAGACTTCGCGTGAAGTTCTTGAAGGACTGGAAACTTTCCTGACCACCACGCTGGGCAAGGGCGTGGTCTACGCGAAGGACACGCCGAACTTCATTGGCAACCGCATCGGCGTGTTCTCGATCCTGTCCACGATGCACCACACCCAGCAGTTCGGCCTGGGCTTCGATGAGGCCGACGCGCTGACCGGCCCGCTGCTGGGACGGCCAAAGTCCGCGACGTACCGCACCGCCGACGTGGTCGGGCTGGACACGATGGCGCACGTCATCAAGACCATGGCCGACACCCTGCCCGAGGATCCCTGGCACAAGTACTTCGATGCGCCCGCATGGCACAAGGCACTGATCGAAAAGGGCGCGCTCGGCCAGAAGACCGGTGCCGGCATCTTCCGCAAGGTCGGCCGCGACATCCACGTGCTGGATCTGGACAAGCAGGACTACCGCCCGGCCGATCGCAAGGCTGCCGACGAGGTGGTGCAGATCCTCAAGACAAAGAACCCGGTCGAGAAGTTCGCCCAGCTGCGCGCCAGTGCGCATCCGCAGGCGCAGTTCCTGTGGGCCGTGTTCCGTGATCTTTTCCATTACAGCGCCTTCCATCTGGCCGACATCGCCGAAACCGCGCGCGACGTGGATCTTGCGATCCGCTGGGGCTACGGCTGGAAGCTGGGCCCGTTCGAAACCTGGCAGGCGGCCGACTGGAAGCAGGTTGCGGCGTGGATCGCCGAGGACATCGTCGCCGGCAAGGCGATGAGCAGCGCACCGCTGCCGGACTGGGTGTTCGACGGCCGCAGCGGCGTGCATTCGCCCGAAGGCAGCTACAACCCAGCGCGCAATACCGTGCTGCCGCGCTCCTCGCTGGCGGTCTACCAGCGTCAGCGCTTCCCCGATCCGATCCTGGGCGAAACCTTCGCGCCGGGTGAGACGGTGTTCGAAACCGACGCGGTGCGGATGTGGCACGACGGCGACGGCATCGCGGTGCTGTCGTTCAAGACCAAGATGAACACGGTGTCCGACGGCGTGCTGGAAGGCGTGCTGAAGGCCGTCGATCTGGCCGAGAAGGACTTCCAGGGCCTGGTGCTGTGGCAGCCGTCCGAACCGTTCTCCGCCGGTGCCGACCTGTCCGGCGCACTCGGCCTGCTGCAGGCCGGCGACCTCAAGGGCTTCGAGGCGATGGTGGCCACGTTCCAGCAGGCCAGCCAGCGCATCAAGTACGCACTGGTGCCGGTGGTCGCGGCGGTGCGCGGCATGGCGCTGGGCGGTGGCTGCGAATTCCAGATGCACACGGCACGCACCGTGTTCGCGTTGGAAAGCTATATCGGACTGGTCGAGGCCGGCGTCGGTCTGCTGCCGGCCGGTGGCGGGCTGAAGGAGATCGCCGTGCGTGTAGCGCAGGCCGCAGGTCCCGGTGGCGACGTGTTCGGTGGCCTGAAACCGTATTTTGAAACCATCGCGATGGGCAAGGTCTCCGGCTCCGCATTCGAGGCCAAGGAACTGGGCCTGGGGCGTGCCGACGACGTGGTGGTGTTCAACGCCCACGAGCTGCTGCATGTGGCCCGCGCGCAGGCACGTGCACTGGCCGAATCCGGTTACCGCCCGCCGCTGCCGGCACGTGCGATCCCGGTGGCCGGCAAGGTCGGCATCTCCACCTTCAAGATGATGCTGGTGAACATGCTCGAAGGCCGCTTTATCTCCGAGCACGATTACGAGGTCTCGACCCGCATCGCCACCGTGCTGTGCGGCGGCGAGGTCGAAAAGGGTTCGCTGGTGGACGAGGACTGGCTGCTGCGGCTGGAGCGCGAGCATTTCATCGCACTGGCGCAGATGCCGAAGACGCAGGAGCGTATCGCGCACATGCTCAAGACAGGAAAGCCGTTGCGCAACTGATGTTGCGCGGGAATCGGGAATAGAGAATCGGGAATCGCAAAAGATCGCGACCCCCCTGCTCGTTCCCTATTCCCGACTCCCTATTCCCCATTCCCGCTTTCGGAGAAAGCACCAATGACCAACCAGATTCAGGACGCCTACATCGTCGCCGCCACCCGCACGCCGGTCGGCAAGGCGCCGCGTGGCGCATTCCGCAACACCCGCCCCGACGAGCTGCTGGCGCATGTGCTGCGCAGCGTCGTGGCACAGGCACCGGGCATCGACCTGTCCCGTATCGATGACGCCATCATCGGCTGCGCCATGCCGGAGGCCGAGCAAGGCATGAACGTGGCGCGCATCGGCGTGCTGCTCGCCGGCCTGCCGAACACCGTCGCGGCGCAGACCATCAACCGCTTCTGCTCCTCCGGCCTGCAGGCCGTGGCGCTGGCAGCCAATGAAATCCGCCTCGGCAATGCCGATCTGATCCTTGCCGGCGGCACCGAGTCGATGAGCATGGTGCCGATGATGGGCCATCGCCCAAGCCTGTCGCCCAGCGTGTTCGAGAACGAAAACATCGCGATCGCCTACGGCATGGGCATCACGGCGGAAAAGGTGTCCGAAGAATGGAAGGTCAGCCGCGAAGACCAGGACGCCTTTGCACTGGCCTCGCACCAGAAGGCGCTCGCGGCCCAGGCCGCCGGCGAGTTCAAGGACGAGATCACGCCTTACGAGGTCGTGGCCGATACGCCCGACCTTGCCGGCGGCTCGGTCAAGCAACGCAGGATCCTGGTCGAACATGACGAAGGCCCGCGTGCCGACACCAGCGCCGAAGGTCTGGCGAAGCTGCGCACCGTGTTCCGCGCCGGTGGCACGGTCACCGCCGGCAACAGTTCGCAGATGTCCGATGGCGCGGCCGGCATCCTGCTGGCCTCGGAACAGGCGATCAAGGATTACGGCCTGACCCCACTGGCGCGCTTCGTCAGCTTCTCGGTCGCCGGCGTGCGTCCGGAAGTGATGGGCATCGGCCCGATCGCGGCGATTCCCAAGGCGCTCAAGCAGGGCGGCCTGACCAAGGATCAGCTCGACTGGATCGAACTCAACGAAGCCTTCGCCGCGCAGGCGCTGGCGGTGATCCGCGATTGCGAACTGGATCCGTCCAAGGTCAATCCGCTCGGCGGCGCGATCGCGCTCGGTCACCCGCTCGGCGCCACCGGCGCGGTGCGTACCGCCACGATCACGCACGGCATGCGCCGCCGCAACAACAAATACGGCATGGTGACGATGTGCATCGGCACCGGCATGGGCGCCGCCGGTATTTTCGAAGCGCTCTGATCCACCACGACTGCAACACCGGACGGGGTGGCCCAGTGCCACCCCGTTCCCTATCCGGTCTCCGCCCTGCACCACGTGCAGCCAGTACCCGCAGCAGCATGACCAGACACGACTCCGCCATCGCCAGCACCCTTCCGCACGAACTGGAACTGCGCACCGCAGACGGTTTCCGTCTTGCCGCCACGCGCTATCCGGCGCAGGGCGCGTTGCGCGGGCGCGTCGTGGTGGCGGCTGCGACCGCGGTGCCGCGGGGTTTTTATCGGCGCTTTGCCAACTACGCCAGCGAACGCGGTTTCAACTGCCTGACCTTCGACTATCGCGGCATCGGCGGTTCGCGCCCGGCCAGCCTCAAGGGCTTCCGCATGAACCTGCTGGACTGGGGCCGGCAGGACATGGCCGCCGCTGTGGACGCTATGGCCGATGGAAAGGTTCCGTTGTTCGTGGTCGGCCACTCCTACGCCGGGCACGGTTTTGGCCTGATGCCGAACCACCACAAGGTGAGCGGTTTCCAGGTGTTCGGTACCGGCGCCGCGTGGCATGGCTGGATGCCGCTGGCCGACCGCCTCAAGGTACGGCTGTTCTGGCATTTATTGGGACCGTTGACCTGGCTGCTCGGCTACTGCCCCGGAAAACGCCTCATGCTGGGTGAAGACCTGCCGGCCGACGCGTTCCGCCAATGGCGGCGCTGGGCCGGGATGCGGCATTACTTCTTCGATGACCCGCAACTGCCGGAGCTCCATGAGCACTTTGCTGCCGTCACCACGCCGATTGTCACGGTCAACGCGCTGGACGATGCCTGGTCGTTGCCGGCCTCACGCGATGCACTGATGCGCGGTTACCGCAACGCGCCCATCACGCGACTGGATCCGGATCCGGAAGCATTCGGCCGGCCGATCGGCCATATGGGCTACTTCCGCCAGGGCGCCGAACCGCTGTGGGATGACATGCTGACCTGGTTCGCCTCGCTGGCAACGCCGGAAGCCTGATCCGATCAGCCTTCATCGGCGGCATTCAGCGCGCTTCAGCCGAACCACGATGCGGGCAGTGAGAAGCCGGGCGCCACCAGACAGTACGCCGCCGCTCCCAACCAGATCATGCCCACGGCCAGCGCCCACCACCTGCGCCGGATCAGCAGCAGAAAAGCCACTGGCAGGATCACAGCCAACGCCGTCACCGCCAGCGGTCCAACGGCCCTGCCCGATTGCCAGCCCGCCAGCGCCCAGCGCAGCAGCGCCTGCGTGCCGTAGAAGAACGTTCCCAATCCCAGCAGCGCAAGCAGCACGGCTTCCGGATCGAACTGTGCCCATGTGGTGCGTCTGCCTGCTGGCGTCTGGCCCTGCTTTTGTTCCGTCATGGCGATCTGCGCGGCCTGCAAGAAAGGTTCCCAGCATACCGATGCAGCAGCGGCATTCCTTCGCCAAACCGGAACGGGTAGTATACTGCCCTACAGTATCCAATCCGTTCAGCGCATGCCCCATTCACCCGAGGAAAAGAAGAAGGTCCTGAGCCGCATCCGCCGCATCCGCGGCCAGTGCGAAGGACTGGAACGCGCGCTGGAAGCCGGCGCCGATTGCGCGCCCGTGCTGCAACAGATCGCGGCAATCCGTGGCGCGGTCAACGGCCTGATGAGCGAGGTGCTGGAATCGCATCTGCGCGAACAGTTCGGCCACGCCGCCCACAGCGATCAGGAACGCGCCGCCCGCGTCGCCGAGATGACCGGGCTGATCCGTTCCTATCTGAAATGACCCGCCACCGTTGAACCACGCCACCGGCGTGCCGCCTTCCCCATTTCACTTCACCCCGCCTTGCAGGAGTACCACCATGAAAACCCGTGCCGCCGTTGCGTTTGAAGCCGGAAAGCCGTTGCAGATCGTCGAACTGGATCTGGAAGGTCCGAAGAAAGGCGAGGTGCTGGTCAAGATCACCCACACCGCGCTCTGCCATACCGATGCCTTCACCCTGTCCGGCGAGGATCCGGAGGGCGTTTTCCCGGCGGTGCTGGGCCATGAAGGCGCGGGCATCGTGGTCGAAGTGGGTGAAGGCGTGACCAGCGTCAAGCCGGGCGACCACGTGATCCCGCTGTACACCGCCGAATGCGGCGATTGCCTGTTTTGCAAGTCCGGCAAGACCAACCTGTGCGTGAGCGTGCGCGCCACCCAGGGCAAGGGCGTGATGCCCGACGGCACCACCCGCTTCAGCTACAACGGGCAGCCGGTCTACCACTACATGGGCTGCTCGACGTTTGCCGAACACACCGTGGTGGCCGAAGTGTCGCTGGCGAAGGTGAGCCCCGAAGCCAACCCCGAGCACACCTGCCTGCTCGGCTGCGGCGTGACCACCGGCATCGGCGCGGTGCACAACACGGCGAGGGTGCAGGAAGGCGACAGCGTGGCCGTGTTCGGCCTCGGCGCGATTGGTCTTGCCGTGATCCAGGGCGCGAAGCAGGCCAAGGCCGGCCGCATCATCGCCATCGACACCAACCCGGCGAAGTTCGAGTTGGCCAAGCAGATGGGCGCGACCGAATGCGTCAACCCGAAGGACCACGACAGGCCGATCCAGCAGGTGATCGTGGAGATGACCGGCTGGGGCGTGGACCACAGCTTTGAATGCATCGGCAACGTGGACGTGATGCGCGCCGCGCTGGAATGCGCGCACCGCGGCTGGGGCCAGAGCGTGATCATCGGCGTGGCCGGCGCGGGCAAGGAGATCAGCACCCGGCCGTTCCAGCTGGTCACCGGCCGCAAGTGGATGGGCACCGCCTTCGGTGGGGTCAAGGGCCGCAGCCAGTTGCCGGGCATGGTCGAGGACGCGATGAAGGGCGAGATCCAGCTCGCGCCCTTCGTGACCCACACCCTGCCGCTGGAGCGTATCAACGAGGCCTTCGAACTGATGGAAAAGGGCGAATCGATCCGTACCGTCATCCGTTATTGAGTTGAGGCAGATTGAGTTGAGCCAGGTGATGCTCTCAAGTCACAGGATAGATATGCCGAACATCGCATCAGCAAGTGTGCGTCTGCTCTTTTCAGCCCTGCTGGTCTGCATCCTGGGGACCGCGGTTGCGCGCGCGCAGGAACTGCCGCTCACCTCTGCCACGGACGTGGACGCCATTCTGGCTGACTTGCCTGATCTCGCGCGCAAAACGATGGCTGCACACCGTGAGGCCGCAGACACGATGGAGGATGCGGCGTCACTGGATGTGGTGTTCCGCTTGCAAAGCGTAGCGGACGAGCACGTCGCCGCAGCCGCCTCGCTGGAGTCGTTGATCGCGCTGCGTGAGGCCAGTGAACCCGGTAGCGCAGCTCCTCTGCGCGTATTCCTTGTGTACGAGCAGGCCCGCGCTGTCCGTGACCTAGAAGATGTCGGTATCCAGGCTGGTGTGGAGCGTGCGTTCCCGGAGGTTTTTTCCAGCCTTGGCGATCGTGATGCGAACAGCGCGATGTTCTGGTTGAGTGGCGATGTCCGACGTTTCCGCGATGACCTGCGCACCGCCGCAGGCAACCACGTTGGAAAGGAACGCATTTCACTTTCCGAAGCGATCAACCTGCTGCGTAAAGCCCATTTGCTATCGACCTACGAAACGATTGCTCCCCTGGCAGACAGGCTGATCAGCAGTGACGATGCACGCCGCTACCGGATCGATGATCGACTGCTCATCAGAACGCCGGATGGCGCAGACATTGCTGCCATCAGCATCCGGCCGCAGAGCGCCACCACGACATTGCCAACGCTACTGGTCTTCACCATCTACGCTGATGACACCTGGGCAACGAACGAAGCCCGGACAATGGCGGCGCATGGCTATGCGGGCGTGGTCGCGTACACACGCGGAAAGGGACGCAGCCCACAACGGCCCGTTCCTTATGAGCATGATGGCGACGATGCGCGCGCGGTGATCGACTGGATTGTGAGCCAGCCCTGGAGCGATGGTCGCGTGGGCATGTACGGCGGCAGTTACAACGGCTTCACCCAGTGGGCTGCGACGAAGAAGCTTCCGGTGGCGTTGAAAACCATCGTGCCCTATGCCGCCAACAATCCCGGCAACGGCCTGCCAATGGAGAACAATGTCTTCATCTTCGCCAACCATGCGTGGCCGTTCTACGTCGCCAACGACAAGTTTCTGGACGGCAAGACCTACTTCGACCACGCACGCTGGAATGAACTGAACGAGCGCTGGTATGCGAGCGGGCGCCGTTATCGTGAGATCGACCAGATCGACGGAACAGCGAACCCTTGGTTCCAGCGCTGGTTGCAACATCCCGCCTACGATGCGTACTGGCAGGCGATGACGCCCTACCGGGGCGAGTTTGCCGATATCGATATCCCGGTGCTGACCATCACCGGTTACTTCGATGACGGCCAGCAATCCGCGTTGGACTACATGCGTCAGCATCTGGCCCACCAACCGGATGCCAAGCACTACCTGCTGATCGGCCCATACGATCATGGCGGCGTACAGGCCCGACGCAAGCCACGCGCCCTGCGCGGCTACACGATCGATCCCGTCGCAGAATTCGACACCGCTGAACTCACTTTCCAGTGGATGGATCATGTTTTCCGGGATGCAGACATGCCTGGCCTGATCCGGAACAGGGTTAACCATCAGGTCATGGGGGCCAATGTCTGGAAGCACGCATCGTCGATTGAAGCGATGGCTGCGGAGCGGATGACGCTGTACCTGAGCGCGCAAGCGTCGGATGCCAGTACACAGAAAGAGCCGCTTCGGCTGCTTGCCACCCACGCGGACACGCCATCCGCCGTGGTGGAACAGCACGTGGACTTCAGCGACCGCGCCAACAGTCTGGGCGACCACTACCCTGCGCTGATCATTGGCAAGCAACTGGATGCCAGCAGCGGTTTGCTGTTCGCCAGCGCCCCGTTCGAGCAGCCGGTGGAGATTTCAGGCACGTTCTCCGGGGTCATGCACGTGACCGTCGACAAGCACGACTTCGATTTCAGCATCACGCTTTACGAGCGCAAGTCATCCGGGGAGCTTTTCCATCTCTCGTACTTTCTTGGTCGCGCCAGCCATGCCGATGACATGGCGACGCGGACATTGCTTCAGCCCGGAGAGCGCACCGCCATCCACTTTGACCGCTCGCGGATGACGAGCCGTCAGCTTGAGGCTGGCAGCCGGCTGCTGGCGGCAGTGACCGTCAACAAAAATCCCTATGCCCAGGTCAACCACGGCACCGGCAGGGATGTCAGCGACGAAAACATCCGCGATGCGGCGCAGCCGCTGCGGATCCAGTGGCATACCGACAGCCACATCATCATTCCGATTTCGAAGTAATCAGGAGGACGACTCACATGGAACGAATCGAACACCGCGCCTGCTTCGGCGGCTGGCAGGACGTCTACCGCCACCGCTCCGAGGTACTTGGCTGCGACATGACCGTGGGCGTGTACTTCCCGCCGCAGGCGGCGCAGGGCAAGAAACTGCCGGTGCTGTACTGGCTTTCCGGCCTGACCTGCAACGAGCAGAACTTCATCACCAAGGCCGGCGCGCAGCGTTATGCGGCCGAGCACGGGATCATTATCGTGGCGCCTGATACCAGCCCGCGCGGCGAGGACGTCGCCAACGACGAAGCCTACGACCTGGGCCAGGGCGCCGGCTTCTATCTCAACGCCACGCAAGATCCTTGGGCGAAGCACTACCGGATGTATGACTACATCGTGGAAGAATTGCCGGCGTGGGTGGAAGCCGACGACGCGGCCAGCGACGTGCGCGCGATCAGCGGCCATTCGATGGGCGGCCACGGCGCGCTGACCATCGCGCTGAAGAATCCGGGCCGCTACCGCAGCGTGTCCGCGTTCTCGCCGATCGTGGCACCGACGCAGGTGCCGTGGGGCGAGAAGGCGTTCAGCGCCTACCTCGGTGATGACCCCGAGGCGTGGAAGCAGTACGACACCGTGGAACTGCTGAAGTCGGCGCAGGAAAAACTGCCGCTGCTGATCGACCAGGGTGACGCTGACGAATTCCTCGAAGGCCAACTGAAGCCACAGCTGTTGCGCGAGGCAGCCGAAGCCGCCGGCCACCCGCTGCAACTGCGCATGCAGCCCGGCTATGACCACAGCTACTACTTCATCGCCAGCTTCATCGGCGAGCACATCGCGCACCATGCGCGCGCGTTGCGCGGCTGAGTCCCCTTCCCTGCCGCGAATGCCGACGCCGGCGCACCTGGAATTCCGGGCGCCGGCGTTTTCATTTCCACCCGCTGAAATCCCACTTGTCGAAACCCGCACCGCATTGCCCGGCGCTCCGGTTGCCGCACCGCGCTGCGGCGAGCAGACTTGGTACCCTTTCCGCCACCGGGGAAACACCGCATGGACACCACCACCCGCACTCCCGCCAGCCTCTGGATCGTTGGCGTACTGGCCCTGCTCTGGAACCTGCTCGGGCTGGCGTCCTTCGTTTTCCAGATGCTGATGCCGGCCGAAGCCTTGCAGGCGATGCCGGCCGAACAGCGCGCGGTCTACGAGGCCGCACCGGGCTGGCTGTACCTGTTCTACGGCATCGCCACCATCGGCGGCGTGCTGGGTTCGCTGGCGCTGCTGCTGCGCCGGCGCTGGGCCACGCTGGTGTTCCTCGTGGCGCTGCTGGGGCTGATCGTGCAGGTCATCGCCGGCTATGCGACCACGCCCTCGTGGGCGGTCAGTGGTGCGGCCGGGCTGGGCTTTTCGCTGTTCCTCGTGCTGGTCGCGGTAGCGCTGTGGCGCTTTTCGGCCTGGATGGAAAAACGCGGCGTGCTGCGCTGAACCCCACGCACGGGAGCGACCCGGTAAAACTTTCCGGGTTCGGAAAACCCTTCCCGCACCGGCGCTTGCAACGTTGATTTAACACACCGGCTCACGCGTTGTTCCCAGAATGGGGGCCCGGAACGAACTGGAACACGAACATACGCGTCTGAACCAGCGCCTGCTCTCGCTGCAGACCGCACATTCGATACGGATGCAGGTTGCTGGCAGCACGACGAAGGATGCATTCGTCGACGCTGCCGATCCGACGGCCATGGTCGCACCCCCGACGACGGCAGCTGTGCCCGATCAGGACAGCATAGATGGTTGTTGCCCGGCTTTCAGGACAGCCCCAGACGCCGCGCTTCCTTCACGCAGCGGTCGGCGATCTCCAGCGAATCGGTCACATAGGCGTGTCGCTTCTTCATGATCCTGGCCTCCAGTGGCGGGCGGCGCCGGGGTGGTGCCGCGAAATGGCGGACACGCCACTTCGACCAGCATTCAAGCAGTCTCCATGCCAGTGCGAGGGTTGCCATCCAGAAGCACGGCAAGCGGTCGATGCCGGTATTGATGCAGGAAAAACCTTCACGTTGCGGAAGTGTTTTCCGCCATGCGCGCAGGCTTTGCGCCCGCCCTGCCCCGCAAAGGGCGGGAAATCCGGCAGCACGCGGCTGGTACGGCATCTGCCTGGATCTGATGCCCCCATCTTGCAGAACGCCACCATGCCCTACGACTCGCCCCGCGATTTGCCCGACAACGTGGGCAATGTGCTGCCCGCACACGCGCAGGACATCTATCTGTCCGCCTGCAACAACGCCTGGGACACCAACGCCCACCCCGACGACCGCCGTGGCGATGATTCGCGTGAGGAAGTGGCGCACAACGTGGCCTGGGCGGCAGTGAAGCAGCGCTATTCAAAGCAGGCCGATGGCCGCTGGCGCGCCCGGAATTGACCCGCGATTGCGCCTTCCATCAGTGCCTGCCAGTAGCCATGACAGGGCTGCTCCAGGCATGGCATGGAACCTGCTTTTTCGTGCTGCGTCGGACCTTTTCACCCCTGCCTTTCACCACCCGGGAGACACCATCGTGGCCACCAAAGCCTATGACCCCAAGCAGCTCGAAGAACTCCTCCTGCAGGCCCTGCAGACTGAAATCGGCGGTATCAATGTGTACTCGGCAGCACTGGAATGCGCGATCGACGATGACCTGCGCAAAGAGTGGGAAGACTATCTGGAAGAGACGCACAACCATCACGCGATCCTGCTCAACGTGTTCGAGGAATTGGGCCTTGATCCGGAAAAGAACTCGCCCGGCCGCCAGATCGTCGCGCACCACGGCCGCTCGCTGGTGGAGGCGATCAAGATGGCCAAGGCCGGTGCCGAACCCGACGCCGCACAACTGGTCGCGGCCGAATGCGTGGTGCTGGCCGAAACCAAGGACCATATGAACTGGGAACTGATCGGCCACCTCGCCAAAGAGGCCAAAAGCGGATCGACCCGGGTGCTGAAACAGGCCTACGAGGCGGTCGAGCAGCAGGAAGACCATCACCTCTACCACACCACGGGCTGGACCCGGGAACTGTGGATCAAGGCGCTCGGGATGCCGGCGGTACTGCCGCCGCCCGAGGAGGTGAAGAACGTCGAAACCGCGATCGGTGCCTCGCGTGCCGAGCAGGCGCGCAGCCAGATGCTGTAGGCCCTGGCATACGCGTCAGCGGCAAACAACGCCGCAGGAACAGTGCCGGGCATCGCCTGTTCGGCGGCGGATGTGCGTGGATGTGGGCGTGCGTGGCGCCTGCACGGAATGTCCGGGTCGGGTGCTGGCCGGCGGCCTGGCCCGGACAGGCAATCGCTGATCGCGGGCAGCGTGGACAACGACGCCGGCAATGGGCCGTCGGCCAGGCAGCGCCGGCCTGCGGCAGGATCAGGAGACAACGACGGGCATCATGTGGACAGTCTCGCTTCCGCTGTGGGAATTTGTCGTTCGCGCGGCAATCGTCTATTTCGCGCTGATGCTGCTGTTGCGCCTCTCCGGCAAACGCACGCTGGGCGAATTCACCTCGTTCGACATGGTCGTGGTGCTGCTGATCGGCGAATCCACGCAGGGCGCGCTGACCGCCAGCGATCAATCGGTAATCGGTGCGCTGGTGGTGTGCGCCACGCTGATCGGGCTGAATGTGCTGATCGCGTTCCTCGGCACCCGCTTCCGCAGCCTGGATCGGCTGGTGCAGGGTGAACCGGTAGTGCTGCTGCGCAATGGCCAGGTGTTCGAGAAAGTCCTGCGACGCAACAACCTGCCGCGCTCCGATCTGGAAGAGGCGCTGCGTGAAAACGGGGTCGAGAATCCATCCGGTGCGGCGCTGGCGATCCTGGAAGTGGACGGCGAGATCAGCGTGATCAAGGCCGACGACAAGGATTGATCCAGAACGATTGAGCCGGCGCAGATCGGCACCCGCACCGCGACGGCGGACAAGGCCTGCCGTCGCGGTGTGATGACGGGTTGGCAGCGGAATCAGGCGGCCTGGTCTTCCTGCTTTCCATCCTTCTTGGCGCGGGCCTTGTCGGCGGTGTCGCGGATGTAGTCGCGCACCTGCGCTTCCAGCACCGGCAGCGGCACCGAACCCTGGCTCAGCACGGTGTTATGGAAGGCGCGGATGTCGAAATCCGCGCCCAGCGCCTGCTCGGCTTCGGCACGCAGCTTCCAGATCGCGATTTCGCCCAGCTTGTAGCTCAGCGCCTGGCCCGGCCAGGAAATGTAACGGTCGACCTCAGTCGTGACCTCGTGTTCGGACAGCGCGGTGTGGTCGCGCAGATAGGCCAGTGCCTGGTCACGGCTCCAGCCCAGATGGTGCACGCCGGTGTCGATCACCAGACGCGCGGCGCGCCACATTTCATACGAGAGCCGGCCGAAATCCTGGTACGGGGTTTCGTAGATGCCCATTTCCTTGCCGAGCTTTTCCACATACAGGCCCCAGCCCTCGCCGTAGGCGGAGATGTAGCTGTTGCGGCGGAATTCGGGCTGTTCTTCCTGCTCACGTGCCAGCGCGGCCTGGAAGGCGTGGCCCGGATCGGCTTCGTGCAGGGTCAGCGCCGGCAGGTTGTAGAACGGGCGCGACGGCAGGTCGTAAGTGTTGAGCCAGTAGGTGCCGGCGCCGCCACGGCCTGCGGTCCAGAACGGCGCGATATCGTCCGGCACCGGGATGATGGTGAAGCGCCCGCGCGGCACCGGATCGAAGAAGCGCCCGATCACGCCATCCACACGCTTGGCGATCCAGGCGGCGTGGTTGAGCAGTTCCTGCGGGGTCTTGGCGTAGAACTGCGGATCGGTGCGCAGGAAGTGCACGAAAGCGTCGAAATCACCGTCGAAACCCGATTGCGCGATGACTCCGTCCATCTCGGCGCGGATACGCGCGACCTCCTTCAGCCCGATGTCGTGGATCTCCTGCGGCGACAGGTCCAGCGTGGTGTACTCGCGGATCTGCTGGCGGTAATACGCCTTGCCGTCGGGCAGCGCTTCGGCCGCCAGCGTGGTGCGGGCGCCGGGCACGTATTCCTCGTGGAAGAAGGTCAGCAGCGCGGTGAAGGCCGGCTGCACCCGTGTGCTCAGTGCCTCGCGTGCATCCTTGCGCAAGGCGTCTTGCTGTTCGGCCGGAATCGTCGCCGGCATCTGCGCGAACGGCAGCCACAGGGTGAGCTTTTCGATGTCCTTTTCCTGCGCCACGGTGGCGATCGAGACTTCGCGCCCGTCCAGCACCGCACGTGGCACGCTGAAACCGCGCGCAAGGCCGGCGCGCATGTTGACGATGTGCTGCTCGAAGTAGCGCGGCACGTCGTTGAGCTTGCCGATGTAGGCGCGGTAATCATCGACATTGCGGAACTGGCCGCGCGCCATGAAGCCCAGGTTCGACCAGAACGAGGAATCGCTGTTGAACGGCATTTCGTAGCCGCGCAGACGCACGTCCGCCGCCAAGTTTTCGACCTGCGGGCGATAGACCTGGTAGTTCACGCGCTGTGCCGGCGACAGGGTTTGCGGGTCGATTGCATCGAGCTGCTTCAGCACGTCCTGCCACATCGCAAGGCGGGCCTGCTGGCTGGCTGCATCGACACTGGGCAGACGCGCGCGACGCGAGAAATCGGCGTCTTCACGGCTCAAGCCGTACTCGCGCTGGCGCCAGGTCCATTCCTTTTCGTAGATCGCGGTGAATTGCGCGTCGGCATCGACGGCGGCTTCTGTCGCGGTGTCGCTGACAGGTACGGTGGAGGCCAGCGCGACGGGCGCGGCAAGGGCAAACAGGCAGGTGGCGAACAGGGTTTTCATCAGGCGGACCTTCGGTGGCGCAGAGGGCGGGACATGCCGCGCGATCATGCCACCGGGTGCGGGGAAAATCCGGCTTTGTGCCGGATTCCGCATCCGGCCGGTGGAAAAGTCCGGACCTTCGCCCGCAAACAGCAAAGTGCGTTCGGGTATCGCGCGCCCCGCGCTGCCCGCATCGTTCTTCCTGCCCGCAAAAGCACGGCGCCCGCATATCGGCGGGCGCCGTGATCGGTGCAGCTCCGTAATCAGTATTCGTAGCGCACGCCGGCCAGCCAGGAGCGGCCGAAGCCTTCCATTTCCAGCACGCGGTTGCGCTGGCCCTGGAAGCGGACCTGGCGTTCGTCGGTGATGTTGTTGACCTCGCCGAAGATCGCCCAGCTGGCGGCGAAGCGGTAGCTGGTGCTGAAATCCAGGCTGTCGCGGTCGTCCCAGTAGATATTCAATTCCGGGCTGGAAACATTGAATTCCTGGATGAACCTGGAGCGGTAGTTGTAGGCCAGGCGGGCATTGAAGCCGGCCTTTTCGTAGGTCAGCGCGAGGTTGTAGTTGTTGCGCGAGGTGCCCGGTAGCTCGGTCTTGCCCAGTCCGAACGGCAGCTCGGCGCTGGACTTGGCCCAGGTGTAGTTGGCGTAGACGCCCAGCCCGCTCCACGCGCCCGGCAGCCTGTCGAAGGTCTGCTGCCAGGTCAGTTCCATGCCGTAGATTTCACCGCTGTCGCCGTTTTCCGGGCGGGTGATGCGCTGGTTCACGATATCCAGCGAGCCATCGTCCGGGTCCACCACTTCCCAGGTTTCATAGCTGTTGGCGACAAACAGCGGATCCTCGATGTCCTTGTAGAACAACGCCGCCGAGACCAGCCCCAGCGGGCGCAGATAGCGCTCCCAGGAGATGTCGAAGTTGTGCGCGTAGGCCGCTTCCACATCCGGATTGCCGACCTCGATGTTGTCCCATACGTTTTCGCCACGGATGCGGTATGGCGCGGTGTGCATGAAGTCCGGACGGTTCAGGCCGGTCGAATACGAGGCGCGCAGGATGCTGTCCGGGCTCAGCTCGTAGCGCAGGTGCAGGCTCGGCAGGAAGTGGTCGTAATCGCGCTTGGCGTACTGCGGGGTGAACTCCTCGGTTTCCTCGTTGAACTCGGCCGCGCTGCCTTCCAGCTCGGTGCGCTCGTAGCGCAGGCCGGCCACCATCGTCAGATCGCCCCAGTTCGCATCCAGCCGCACATAGGTGCCGTACACGTCCTCGGCGGCGCGGTAGTCGGCGGTGATCGAATCGGCGATCAGCCGTTCGTGGTTGTCGCTGGCCTGCAATGCGCCGGCATGGTTGCTGAAGATGTCGCGGCAGAAGCGGCGGCCGGTCAGGAAGTAATCGAAGTTGTTCGACCAGCTGTTGCACAGCATGTCCGAATAACCGATGCCCAGCGCATCGAAATCGTCCGATTCGCTGTTGCGGCGACGCTCGTCGTCGAACAGCTTGTCGCGCTGGCGCGCCCGCAGGCCGAACTTGATGTCACCCGAATCACCGAGGAACTGCTGCTCGCGGGTCAGGTCAACGCGGACGCTGTTCTCCTTCTCCTCGCTGTACTCATAGCGCTGGTTGAGGCGGCGGAAGCGGTACCAGTCCTCGGGCAGATTGACGCCGCTGGCCGGCGCATCGGCCACGTCCAGGATGGTCCAGCTCGGGAAATCCGGATTGCTGTAGTCGTACGCCAGGCGCGGGCGCACCTGCGAGCGGAAGATGAACTGGTCGCGCGGGCTGGTGGTCTTGTCGGCCTTGCTCTGCGCCGCCTGCCAATCGATCTTCCACGCGTCGCCCACCCAGTGCTCACCACCGAGGCTGTAGGTGCGGATGGTCTTGTCGTAGGTGCGCTCGCGCAGCTCCTTGTCGAAGGTGGCACGCCCGGCCACGCCGCTGACATCGTTGGAACCGGCTTCGTGCCGCTCCAGTTCGATCGCCAGCGTGTCGCGGAACTCGCGGTCCTTGAAGTTGGAATCGGACGCGACCAGGTACACCAGATTGTTCGGATCGATACGGAAATCGAAGCGGCCGGTCAGGCCGTTGCGGGTACGGGTGCCCTCGTAGTCCTTGATCTCGACCACCTCGGGCATGATGTCGCCATCGAAATCGGCGAACACAGCTTCGACGTTGTCGGTGAAACGCTCCTGCTTGCTGCGTGAGGCCGACAGCAGCACGCCGATATTGCCCTCGGCGCCGAAACGGTTGCCGATGGTGGCGTTGTAGCGCTCGTTGTCGCCCGAACCCAGCTGGTAACGCCCCAGCGCCGCCGAACCGCGCAGCGTCAGGCCGTCACGATCAAGCGCACTCTGGGTGCGGATGTTGATGTTGCCGGCGATTGCATCGCCGTCCATGTCCGGGGTCAGCGCCTTGGTGACTTCCAGCGCAGCGATCACGTCGGCCGGGATGGTGTCCAACTCCACGCCACGGCTTGCCGCATCCGGGTTGGCCAGTTGCACGCCATCCATCGTGACGGTGGTGAACTCCTTGGGCGCACCGCGCACCGTGACGTAGCGGCCTTCGCCCTGATCGCGCTCGATCGAAACGCCGGGGATGCGCTGGGTGGATTCGGCGATGTTGCTGTCCGGGAACTGGCCCAGCAGATCGGCCGACACCACGTTGACGTAGTTGGTGGAAGCGCGCTGCTGGTTCAGTGCCAGTGCCTGCGCACCGCGTGCGGCACGCACTTCGATTGTGCCCAGGCGCTCGGCATCGACGGTGCTGGACAGTTCCACATCCACCCGCACGCCGCGCTCGCTGCCGACCTCGATCACCACATCGCGGCCCTGGTAGCCCAGATAGTCCACGCGCAACGTGTACTGGCCCGGCGCCACGCCGTGGATGCGGAAGCTGCCATCGCGCTGGGTGACGGCTTCGCTGCCGTTGAGCGTGATCAGCGCACCATCCAGATACACCCCACGCGCGGCTTCCTTGATGTAACCGGTGACGGTGCCGGCGGTGCCTTCAGCCGTGATCGCAGGTGCCGCAGGCTGCGCCGTGGCCGGTGTCGGGACAGTGAGGGTCAGCGCGGTTGCCACGGCAATCGCAATCAGGGAAAGCTTGGGGGACATGGCCTGGTTTCCGGAGGCAAACAAGAAGGATTCGGCCTTGCGGCCATCCGGAAACCTTGATGGGGAAGTGTTACAGGCCGGTTAAGGGCGGCACGAACCGGTTCCGTTGCGGACAGGAGTGGCGGCTGCAACGTGCTGATTTGCTGACAGTGAGTGTGGCCGTGATCGTCGGCTTGTACGGGTTGAGGGCTCTTCCTTCATCCTGATGGGCGCCCTGCCCCGGTCGAGCGTTTGCTGTGTCCTTCCACTACTGTCCGGTTAACGCCCCCGACTTTCACCTAAAAAACCTTTTTCGTCATGGAGTTAAACCCACTTTTCGGGTGTCCCCGACTTGAACGGCAGTTCCCGGTCCGGAGAGGCTGTCGCTCCACCCTGGATCGGAGCCCTCCATGTACACCGGCAAGACCCTGTTCGCCCAACTCATGGACTTCCTGCCATGGAAACCGGCGCGACAAGACAAGAAAAAACCCCAACCGAGAACGGTTGGGGTTTCGTTATTGGTGGAGGTGGCGGGAGTTGAACCCGCGTCCGAAGGCGCTTGACCTCCAGTACTACATGCTTAGCTCACCGTTGGATCTCGTTCCGTCGACAGCACGATGTGCGAAGCGCGCCGGGGAACCAGCCTGATTGTTTTAGCTGCTGGCCGACAGGCGGCGGACAGGAGCGATCCCGTGATAATGACCCTACATCCACGAGCACAGGCACAAGTGGGTTCGGGGCTACGCCTTAAGCGGCGAGAGCGTAGTTGTCGTCGTTGGCAACTAAAAGTTTGCGACTGGATTAACGAGGAAAGTCACCCCCTCGGCATGCACCAGACAATCTCACTACCCCCGTCGAAGCCAGAACACCCCCGGGATAGGGAACCTGCCGTTTGTCTCGAAGGTTGCGGCGGGTTCCGTTGGTCAGTGTAGGGTCGCGGCGGCGGGTTCACAAGGTGCGCGGCGGATGATGTTCATGCGCGATGAACCCTTCGCGCCTTCACTCCCCTGCCCGCGCGCTGCGTACACGTGGGCGTTTGCAGGTTCACCGTGTTGCTGCTCGAAAGCCCTGCTCACCCCGGGCGGTTGTGGGCGCGCATGGTGCGCTGCTTTTCGCGGGCCCAGTCGCGGTCCTTTTCGGCCTGGCGCTTGTCATGCGATTGCTTGCCCTTGGCCAGCGCCAGGTCCAGCTTCACGCGGCCGTTCTTCCAGTACAGCGCCAGCGGGATCAGGGTGTAGCCGTCGCGCTCCACCTTGCCGATCAGGCGGCTGATTTCGTGCTTGTGCAGCAACAGCTTGCGGGTACGGCGGGCGTCGGTGATGACATGGGTGGAAGCGGAAATCAGCGGCTGGATCTGGGCACCGATCAGGAACAGTTCGCCCTTCAGCACCACGGCATAGCTCTCCGTCAGCGAGACACGGCCGGCGCGCAGTGCCTTGACCTCCCACCCCTGCAGCGCCACTCCGGCCTCGATGCGTTCTTCGATGGTGTAGTCGTGCCGGGCGCGCTTGTTCTGCGCGATCGTGGTGTTGCCGCTTCCGCTATTCTTTGCGTTCTTTTTTGACATCTTCACTTCCCTGTCAGGCCGGAGATTGTCGCCGATCCGGCCCAGTCCGGCGAGCGATGCAACTTGCGGCCTTCAGTATTCCCATGACCCAGATCCAACGCAGTGCCCTGGTGGCGCGCCCGGCGTCGACGATGTTCGCGCTGGTCAATGATGTGGTGGCGTATCCGCGTCGCTTCCAGTGGTGCGAGGCGGCGCAGGTGTTGTCGCAGGACGAAGCCGTGCAGGTGGCGCGGCTGGATCTGCGCATGGGCGGGTTGCGCACCTCGTTCACCACGCGCAATCAGCTCATTCCTGATGAATGCATCACGATGAACCTGGTCGACGGGCCTTTCCGCCGGCTGACCGGGGCCTGGCAGTTCACCGCGTTGGGCGATGCCGGCAGCAAGGTCGGGCTGACGATGGATTTCGAGATGGCCGGCAAGCTGTTCGGATCGGCGCTGGCGATGGGTTTCCAGCGCTTGGCCGACCGCATGGTCGAGGATTTCGTGCGCGAGGCGATGCGCACGCCATGAGCGCGCCGCAGCTTCGCATCGAGGTGGTGCAGGCCTGGCCGCAGCGTCAAATGCGCGTCAACCTGCTGTTGCCCGAAGGCAGCCATGTGTCCGATGCGCTGGCGCATCCGCAGGTCCTTGCGCTGTGGCCGGATGCGGCGCAGTTGCCGTTTGGTGTGTTCGGGCAGCGCTGCCACGGTGACCGGCAGCTGCGCGACGGCGATCGGATCGAGTTGTATCGCGAACTGCTGATTGATCCGAAAGCCGCACGCCGGGAGCGCGCGGCACGCGGCTGAGCGCCCTGCTCTTGCCGCCTGCCTTCCGCCGCGAAGCGGATCAGGGTGAGGCGGTGTCCGCTGTGTCGCCCGGCAGTTCGATCGTCGCGCGGGCGCGAAGCTGCGCGATCTTTTCTTCCAGATGCTTGTCGCCGGCCTGTTTGCGGATGCCTTCGCGCACCTGCTCGAACGGCGGCGGCGCGAATTCACGCGACCCCACGCGCTGGATCACATGCCAGCCGAAACGGCTCTGGATCGGCTCGGCGCTGACGCCGGCATCGGGCAGCGTGACTGCGACCCGGGCCAGTTCCGGCGGCAGCTGGGCCAGATTCAACCAGCCAAGATCGCCGGATTCGCGCACGGCACTGCGGTCCAGGCCGGCCACCCAGGCATCGAAATCCGCGCCCGCCGACAGCGCTGGCAACGCGGCCTGCGCATCGGCCTCCTCGGCGAACAAGGCGTGGAGCAGGTGCAGTTCCTGGTTGCCGGTGTGGGAAACCACCTGCTGGTAGAACTCGCGCAGTTGCGTGTCATCCAGGTTCATCGCGGCGCGGGTTTCGGAAAGATTGCGCGCGGCCAGCGCCTGCACCCGCAGCAGATCCAGTTCGGTGCGCACATCCGGGCGCGCGGCCATGCCGTCGGCGATGGCTTCCTGCGCCAAAAGCACGGTTTCCACCAGCAGATCCAGCCCTTCCTTGCGTTGTGCCGGGTCGGAAAGATCCAGGCCGCGGTTGCGTGCCGTGCGCGCCAGCATCGCCTCGCTGATGGCTTCGCCGTTGACCGTGACCACGACCGCGTCTTCCGGCTCGGACATGATCGCCGGCTCGGGGCCGGACTGGGCCGAGGTTGGCCCCGTGCCGGTGCCGCCGCATGCTGCAAGGCCGCTGCCAAGCAGCACGGCAAGCGCCAGCTTCGATGGGAAATTCGGGCCGGACATCATGGCAACACCTTGAGAAATGGATGAACCTGGACATCACGATACACCCTGGCGGCGACATACGGATCGGCCGCTGCCCAGGTTTCGGCGTCTTCCAGCGAAGCAAACTGCGCGACCAGCAGACTGCCGGAAAAACCGGCCGGGCCGGGGTCTTCGGCGTCGATCGCCGGCATCGGCCCGGCCAGCAGCAGGCGGCCCTGCTGTTGCAGTTGCGTCAGCCTTTCCAGATGCGCCGGGCGTGCCGCCAGCCGCTGTGCCAGGCTGTTGTCCGCATCGCGGGCGAATATCACGTACCACATGCGCGTATCCCCACCGGGAAAAGCCCGGCATCATAGGGACTCCGTTTCCGCCATTCCAGGTACCGATGAGCATCCGACTCGAGACCCACCCGGTGAACCCGCAATCACGCTACATCGCGCAGGCCGCGCGTGCGATCGCCGACGGCGCCTTGCTGGTCATCCCCACCGATGCCGGCTATTCGCTGACCTGGGGCATCGATGCCACCGCTGCCGAACAGCGCGTGCAACGCTTGCGGGCGCTGGACATGCGTCACCCTTTCACCTTACTCTGTGACACGATCAGCCAGATCGGAAGCTTGGCCAAACTCGATGATCAGGCCTTCCGCATCATCAAATCGCTGACCCCCGGTCCCATCACGTTCATCCTGCCCGCCGGCTCGGAACTGCCGCGGCGGCTGAAGCAGACCAAGCGCCGCGCCATTGGTTGCCGCATTCCGAACAATGCCGTCACGCGCGCCCTGCTGGAAACCGTGGGTTCACCGTTGCTGACCACCAGTCTCGTGCTGCCCGACGAACCGTTGGACAACCACGAAGCCGACGCAGTCGCTGAAAGCCTGCTGCGCCATGTGGATCTGATGCTCGATGCCGGCGATTGCCCGCCTGGCCCGACGAGTGTCCTGGATCTCACCGGCGACGCGCCCACGGTGACGCGCCAGGGGTTTTATCCGCTGGAACTTGATTGACCTTCGCCCGGTGCATCTGGTCCGGACGAGATGACCTCATGACGATGGTTACGCACGCATACATCCGCGCCTGACGCGGCCCGCGCTGCGATTGCCGACGCCGCCTGGCGCGGCGCAACACGACGCACTGCCATTCCGCCGGCCCGAGGGAGCCGCACGACCGCATGACCCAACAGGCGCCCGACATCGCCAACGATGCAACCGCAGCGGTACCGCCACAGCAGCAGGAAATGCCGTTGGCGCTGGTACATGGGCAGCCGCTGCTGCAGATGCCGCAGGATCTGTACATCCCGCCGGATGCGCTGGAGGTGATCCTGGAATCCTTCGAAGGCCCGCTGGATCTGCTGCTGTACCTGATCCGGCGCCAGAACCTGGACATCCTCGACATCCCGGTGGCCGAAATCACCCGCCAGTACGTGGACTACATTGGCGTGATGCAGGAGCTGCGCTTCGAACTGGCGGCCGAATACCTGGTGATGGCCGCGATCCTGGCCGAAATCAAATCGCGCCTGCTGCTGCCGCGCCCGCCGCAGGAAGACGGCGAAGAAAGCGATCCGCGCGCCGATCTGGTGCGCCGTCTGCAGGAATACGAGCGCTACAAGCAGGCCGCCGAAGACATCGACGCCCTGCCCCGGGTCGAACGCGACACCGTGCCGGTGCACGCCTTCGTGCCGGAACTGCGGGTCGAACGCGAACCGCCCTCGGTGGACATGCGCGAGCTCCTGAGCGCACTGGTGGACGTGCTCAAGCGCGCCGAACTGTTCACCCGGCACGCGATCCGGCGCGAAGTGCTGAGCGTGCGCCAGCGCATGAGCGAAGTGCTCGCGCAGATCGGCGACGGCCAGTTCCACGCCTTCGACAGCCTGTTCCGGCTGGAGGAAGGCCGTCAGGGTGTGATCGTCAGTTTTCTGTCGATCCTGGAGCTGGCCAAGGAACGCTTGCTGGAGATCGTCCAGGAGGCCCAGGCTGCGCCGATCTATGTGCGCTCGCTGGCCGTGGCCGGCGAAGAAACCGATGCCTTCGACCCGGAAACTGCCGGTGGCGACGAATACGGTGGCCAGGAGGCCATAGAGAATGAGTGACACCATCGACCCTGGCCTGATCAAGCGCATCGTGGAAGGCGCATTGCTGGCCTCCAACCAGCCGTTGACGCTGGCCCAGTTGCAGGCGCTGTTCCCCGAAGACCAACCGGCGCCCAAGGATTCGATCGAAGCCGCACTGCAGGCGCTGCAGCAGGACTGCGCCGAACGCGGCATTGAACTGGTCGAAGTGGCCAGCGGCTTCCGCTTCCAGGTGCGCACCGAGGTGCATCCCTGGGTCGCACGGCTGTGGAGCGAGCGCCCCACCCGCTACACCCGCGCCACGCTGGAAACCCTGGCGCTGATCGCCTACCGCCAGCCGATCACGCGCGGCGAGATCGAACAGATCCGCGGCGTGACGGTCAGCAGCAACATCATCCGGATGCTGGAAGAACGCGAATGGATCCGCGTCATCGGCCACCGTGACGTGCCGGGCCGCCCTGCCCTGTTCGGCACCACCAAGGTCTTCCTGGACTATTTCAACCTCAAGAGCCTGGACGAATTGCCGCCGCTTTCCGAGCTGCGCGAACTGACCGAACTGGAGCCCGAGCTGCCGTTCGAAGGCGACAGCTCCGAGGCCACACCCGCGCAGACGGACGCCGCACAGGCCGATCCCGACGATGCAGACAACCTGCCCGATGTTCCCGCCCCTTCGCTGGAAGACGCCGGCGACATCGTGATTTCCCCCGACATCCCGGCCACCGCAGCCGTGCTCGTGCCACCCGGCGATGCCGCCGTGCTGGCCGACACCACTGCCGACACCGATCTTTCCCCCATGGACGCGGACGACGATACCGATACCGCGCCGGAGCACATCGCATGACCCGTTCCACCCCCGACAACACCCCCCACCGCCGCACCCTCTCGCTGAAGCGCGATGCCGCCGCCAGCGGGCTTGAAGAACGCCTGCACAAGGTCCTGGCCCAGGCCGGCCTGGGTTCGCGCCGCGCGCTGGAAGAGCGCATCGCGCAGGGCCAGGTGCAGGTCAACGGCGAAGTCGCCGCGACCGGCAGCAGCGTCCGTAGCGGCGACCGGGTCGAACTGGATGGCCGCGTGTTCGTGGCCACCGGCCAGACCGCCGCACCGCGCGTGCTGGTCTACAACAAGCCCGAAGGCGAAGTCACCACGCGCGAAGACCCGGAAGGCCGCCCGACCGTGTTCGATCGCCTGCCCACGCTCAAGGGCGCGCGCTGGATCAATGTCGGCCGTCTGGACATCAACACCACCGGCCTGCTGCTGCTGACCACTGATGGCGATCTGGCCAACGCGCTGATGCACCCTTCGGCCGAAATCACCCGCGAATACGTCTGTCGCATTCCCGGCGAAGTCAGCGATGCCCAGCTGCAGCAGCTGGCGCGTGGCGTGACGCTGGAGGATGGCCCGGCCCGCTTCGACGAAATCGAACGCATCGGCGCCAGCGACAGCCATGCCTGGTTCCGCGTGGTGCTGCACGAAGGCCGCAACCGCGAAGTGCGACGCATGTGGGAAGCGGTCGGCTTCCAGGTCAGCCGCCTGAAGCGGGTGCGCTACGGCAGCGTCGGCCTGCCGCGCCTGCTGCGTCGCGGCCAGTACGAAGAACTGCCGGTTGAACAGGTCGAGCGGCTGCGCGGTGAAGCCGGTCTGGGTGATGAGCAGCCCACGCTGACGCTGCAGCCGGTGATCGGCCAGCGCCGCGCCAAGACCGCCGAGTATCGTCCTGCGCCGCGCGAGCAGCGCGCCTGGACCCAGGGCAGCTACGGCGACGATGCCGCGCGCGAAGTACGCGCCTTCGACAACCTGCGCGAAGACCGCTCCGGCAAGCCGCGTTACGGCAAGCCCGGCGGTGGTGCCGGTGCCGGCCGCGGCGGCCCGAAGAAAGGTGGCGGTGGCAAGCGCCAGGTGCCCGATGACATCGGCAATCGCCTGACCGCACCCGGCGGTACTCCGCGACGCAAATCCAAGGGTGCGGCACCGGGCTTCGAGAATCCGGCCGAACACCGTTCCTGGTACGTGCCTGAAGGCGTCACCACCACCAGCAAGATCGCGCCGCCGCGCCATGTCGGCCGCGCCGGCCCGCTCAACCCGCGTCCTGCACGTGGCGGCGGCAAACCTGCAACGGGCGGGCGCGGTGCGTCGCCGTATTCGGGTACACCGAACCAGGGACCGGGTGGCAATCGCGGCACGGGCCCGCGTGGCAAGGGACGCGGCGGCCCGACCGCACCGCGCGGCAACAGCCGCGGCCCCGGCCATGGTTCACCGCGCTCCAACAAGCCGCGCGGCTGAGTCGCGGCACTGCCTTTCGACGGTAGTCGAAGCAAAGATCCGACCTCTTTCGGGATCCCAGCGACGACCGCCGCGCTGAACACGCGTGGCGGATCAGAGCGTCAGACTGAAGTCATCGGCATCCATGAAGGCCGGAAAGCGCCTGCGGTGCGCTTCCAGCAACGCGGCCGACAAGACCGTCGTCACCACCTGGGTCTGCGCGCCCAGATCCACCAGCGGCATGCCGAGCGGATCCAGCACCGCGCTGTCGCCACTGTAAGCATGGCCGTTGTCATCGGTGCCGACGCGGTTGACCCCGACCACCCAGGCCAGATTTTCGATCGCGCGGGCGCGCAGCAAGGTGCGCCAGGCGTAGCGCCGCGGGCTGGGCCAGTTCGCCACGTACAGCGCCAGGTCGTATTCGGCGCGCTGTTCTTCTTGCAGCCAGCGGTTGCGGCTGAAGACCGGAAAACGCAGGTCATAGCAGACCTGCGGCAGGATGCGCCAACCGCGCCAGCTCCACAGTTCGCGGCTATGGCCACCGGCATAGCGCAGATGCTCGTCGGCCATACGGAACAGATGGCGCTTGTCATACCAGCGCAGGCCGCCGTCCGGTTCGGCCCAGATCAGGCGGTTCACCACGCGCCCGGCTTCCGCGATCACCAGCGAGCCGGTGATCACCGCGCCGGTGTCTTCGGCCAGTTGCCGCATCCAGGCCACGCTCGCGCCGTGCATGTCCTCGGCATCGTGGATGGCCTCGTTGCTGAAACCGCTGGTGAAGGTCTCCGGCAGCACCACCAGATCGGTTTCACGGCGCAGCGGGCGCACCAGGGCGCCGTAGAGTTCACGGTTGCCGGCAGGATCGTGCCAGACCGTATCGGCCTGAACGATGGAAACCCGCAAATTGGCAGCTGTCGTCATGGTTTGCTTCCTCCCACGTTGCCGGTGGCCCGGCTCACACTGCCACCAGCCGTTGCGCCGCCGCCACCTGGGTGGCATCGGCCTTGGCAAAACAGAAACGCACCAGCCGCTGTCCGGGCGGTGGCTGGTGCTGGAACGGTGACAGCGGAATCGCCGCCACCTTGTGTTCCATGGCCAGCCAGCGGCAGAACGCCACATCGTCCTGATCGGAGATCGCCGAATAGTCGGCCAGCTGGAAATAGGTGCCAGCCACCGGCAGCAGTTCAAAGCGGCTGCCCGCCAGCAGTTCGCGGAACCGGTCGCGCTTTTGCTGATAGAAGGCGGGCAACTCCAGATGGTGTTCCGGATGCTCACGCAGCATTGCCGCCAGCGCCCATTGCGCCGGGTTGAACGTGCTGAAGGTCAGGTACTGATGCACCTTGCGGAACTCGGCGCTCAGGGCCGGTGGCGCGATGCAGTAGCCGATTTTCCAGCCGGTGCAGTGATAGGTCTTGCCGAACGAGGACACCACGAAGCTGCGCGCGGCCAGTTCCGGATGGCGCAGCACGCTGAAATGCGGCACGCCATCGAACACGATGTGCTCGTAGACCTCATCGGACAGCAGCACGATGCGGGTGCCGCGCAACACGTCGGCCAGCGCTTCCAGATCGGCCGCCGAGAAAACCGCGCCGCTGGGATTGTGGGGGCTGTTGACGATCAGCATCCGGGTGCGCGGGCCGATGGCGTCCCGCACACGCTGCCAGTCCACGGAAAAATCCGGCGCCCGCAGCGGCACGTGCACCGCCTGCGCGCCGGCCAGTGCGATCGCCGGTTCGTAGCAGTCGTAGCACGGGTCCAGCACGATGACCTCGTCACCGCTGCGCACCACCGCATGGATCGCCGCGAAGATCGCTTCAGTCGCGCCACTGGTGACGGTGACGTCGGCACCTGCGTCGATCCGGGCGCCATGGAGCGCTTCGACCTTGGCCGCGATCTGTTCGCGCAGCTCCACCACACCGGTCATCGGCGCGTACTGGTGATGGCCTTCGCGCATCGCCTGCACCAGCGCCTGCTGCAGGAAATCCGGCGGCTGGAAATCGGGGAAGCCCTGCCCCAGGTTCAGCGCACCATGCTCGGCGGCCAGCTGCGACATCCGGGTGAAGATCGTGGTGCCGACCTTGGGCAGTTTGGTCGGCGGCAATGCAAAGGACATGAGGCGGTGATCCGGTCGATGGAAACGGGCAAGCCTAGGCGTGGCGGGCGCTGGCAATCCGGGTTGTCCGGGTTGCCAGCGCTCACGGCATCAGGCGGTTGCCGCATTATCGGCCAGCCCGGCCATCCGTGGCCGGGTTCGGAACCTGAAAGTCATCGAACTCAGTTGCAACTGCGCGGATCGGTCAGCAACTGGATCGGCGTGTCCTGGCTCCAGCTGCCCGGCACCGGCGCGCGGAACTGCACATCGATGGCCAATTCGCCGCTGGTTGGCGTGGTGTAGCGGCGGGTCAGCGCACCGACTTCGCGGGCATTGGTACCGCTGAAGCTGCACAGTGGGCAGTTGCCTGTCAGCTGCTCCAGCGTCAGGACCGCATTGGCTCCGATACTGGCCGGCTGCCCGCGGAACGCCTGCAGCCAGCGCGCCTGACCCATGCCGTCGTACAGATAGGCGAGCATGGTTTCCAGTCCGGGAAATGCATTGACGTCGTAGCCGAAGCCGGAACTGGCCGGGTTGTACCAGTTGCCGTCGGGCAGCTGCGCACCCTGAATGCCCTCACACCCCGACGCCTCGATCCGTGTGATCGGCATGGAGCCGCTTTCACCATCCAGATTCCAGCTGAAGACCATGCTGTTGGCGCTGCCAAGGGACAACACACCATCACCGACCGGTGTCGCCACCGCACGATGGCCATTCCAGGCAAAGCGGCTCAGGTCAAAGACGAAATCGCCGCGCATGCCGCTGGGTGCCGCACCGGTGCCCAGATACCAAACCGGGCTGCCATCCTGTAGATAGGTGTACCAGGCGACGCTCCACACTTGGCCGTCGGCAGCGGGCGAGAGCTGAATGCCGGAGCCGGAACGGCGCGCGTTGTACCAGTTGCCGAAGCCCGGATACTGTGGCGGACTGTCATAGCGGATGCGCGCGGTCAGCTCAAAGCGTGCGGTAGTGTTGCCGGTGTTTTCCGGTGTGATGTACCAGCGCCCGGGCTTGAGCGTGGCGCCACTGATGTTGAGGCTGTGGTTGGCGCCTGACTGGCTCGAACTGGCTGCTGCCTGGTCACGCGGTGGTGCGGTATGGATCTGCGCCAGCGAAGGCGAGCCCGGTGGCGGCGTACCGACTTCCAGGAGCGGCATATGCGCCAGATACAGCTTGATATCCCCGGTCCCGGTGCTTCTGACTTCCAGCGCGCTGGCATTGGGCGGCACGTCGATATAGAGCCGGTCATGCGTCTGCCCGGCCGCCAGACGCATGGTGCGGGTCTTGCCCGGTAACAGCAGCGTGGACGAATGATGGCCGCTGGCCGGACGGCGCAGCTTGACCAGTACATGGCCCACACCGCCCGGGTTGGCATCACTGCCGCCAAGGATCAGGTGACCCCAGCGGGTATGTCCATTGGCAAAGCCGGGATCATTCCAGCCAAGGCGCAACGTGAACGGCTGGTTCAGTTCCGTATGCCCCGGCCCGCTCGCCACCAGCGTGGTGGCCTCCGAGGCAGCCAGCGGAACCAGTGCACTGGCCACGGAAACCACATCCGTCCCGGCCGCCGATGGCGTGTAATTCTGGATCAGCACCCAGAAGTGCTGGCCGGCGATGACATCCAGTTCAAGATCACAGACCGCACGCGATTCGTTGCCATTGACCTGGTAGGCCGCACACAACTGGGTGGCCTCGCTCGGCAACTCGTTGGCGCTGGCGGCAGTGCCGACAAACAGATCAATATCGCCCGACGTGGTGGAGTTGACTTCGGTCCGGAAACGCACCCGCCCCGAATGCGTCGCACTCAGGCGGAAGAATCGCGTGCCCTCATGCTGGGAGTTCAGGCCGTCATAGCGATCATTCGGGGTGGGATCGGCCGGCACCGAGGGATTGGCCATCAGCGGCACCACCAGATTCGAGGTGGTGAAGCGCGCATCCGGCATCGCCACCAGGCCACTGAAGGACAGGTCGGCCCAACCTGATTCGCCCAGCGTACTGCCACTGCCGGGCACTTCGATCACCTCAGGCAGATTGCCGGCCGAAGGGCGGATCGCCAGCGGAATCACGATATCCGGCACGCCGGCGCGGGTGCTGGTGAGCGTGACGCTGCCCGACAGCCAGGTGCCGTAGGCCACCTCGGCGCCCGGCGTGACCCTGAATGCCAACGCCTGCTCGGTATTCGCACTCAACGTGAACTCTGCCGGCGTGACGTGAACCGAGGAACCCGGCAGGCTGCTGCTTACCTTCCAGGTGCCGGCAATGTTGGATCGGACCGTGCGAGCGAACTGGCAGGAGACGAAACAGTTGCCGTCCACCAGTGAGCCCTGATTGAGGTTGCGCGCCGTGGTCAGGTTCGCTGCTTCGAAGTCGGCATCGGAGATCGGAAAATACAGTGGCGCCTTGATCGCACGCGCGACATTGATCGTGCCTGCGCCCTGATCCAGCACGCCTGCCGGCGTCTGCCCATCCGACAGCCGCACACTGGCGCTGGCGGTGCCCTGCAAGGCACTTTCCACCCGATCCGGCCTCCAGAACGGTTTGGCTGCACGTACAAGGGCCACGGCGCCGGCCACATGCGGGCTGGCCATCGAGGTGCCGGTCATGTAGGCGAAGGTGCTCGAGTTGCCGCTGCCATCCTTGTAGGCCGCAAGGATGTTGCGGCCCGGGGCGGTGACATTGGGCTTGAGCCAGTCGCCGACGGTGGGGCCGCGCCCACTGCTGCCGGCCAGCACATCACCGAACGAGGCCAGACGACTCAATTGGCTGGCACTCAGGCTCGCGCTGTGACCGGTGCCACTGGCCAGCCAGTTCTTCAGAGCCGCGCCTTCGTCATACCCCAGATGCGTGGCCGGAAGCTCGTGCTCATCGGCCACCACGTCCTGGCCCTCGATAGCCTGGTTGACCAGCACCATGCCGGCGCCACCGGCGTTCTTGACGTTCAGCCCCTTGATCACGCGCGCATAGATACCGCGGTCGCAGACCACGATCTTGCCGCTGAGCGGGGTGCCGCTCCACGGCGAGGTGCTGGTGCTGGGTGGTAGCGCATCGACATCAGAGCCGGTGGCGCACAGCGGCGAACCGTAATCACCACCATGGACGATCGGGAAGGTGCCGGTGGCAGGCGAGTTCTGGCTGACGCCGGCCAGTGTGCCGCCGCCGGGCAGCGGCGTATCGCCGCCGG
This sequence comes from Denitratimonas organivorans, assembly GCF_037478135.1. NCBI lineage: Bacteria > Pseudomonadati > Pseudomonadota > Gammaproteobacteria > Lysobacterales > Lysobacteraceae > Denitratimonas > Denitratimonas organivorans. Next base: position 120,854 of record NZ_JBBHDV010000004.1, on the reverse strand, counting down.
ACAGTGTCAGACGGGTGACGCTGGCACGGTCATGGCTGACATTGCCAACGCTGATGACCCAGGGCGCGTTCGATGGTGATGACAGGCTGCCGGGCATCGGGCCGTCATTGCCGGCCGCCGCCACCACCACAATGCCGGCCTTCCGCGCATTGAGCATGGCCTTCATCATGTGGTTGCCTGCGGCCCACGGGTTGTAGGCGGTCCCGCCGATCGAATAGTTGATGACATCAACCTGGTCGTTGACCGCCTGATTGATCGCCGCCAGAGTCCAGGCACCACGACACTTGGATTCCTCCTCGCAGGCCTTGTAACTGATCAGGTTGGCCTGCGGCGCGACCCCGGAAAGCGTGGTGGTGCCGGTGGTGAAGCCGACCTGGAACGAATCCCCGGCCGCCGTCGCGGCCACGTGCGTGCCATGGCCACCGAGATCAAGCCCTGTATTGGCTTCGTCATCACCCTCGCCGGTGGTCATGTCGTAGATGCCGATCAGCTTGCTGGTGCAGCCGGCCGCCGGATCGCTGGCACACAGGCCCAGATAACCGGAACGCGGGTTCTGCACGCCGCTGCCGACAAAGGAGCGATGCCCGGCATTGATGCCGGTATCGATAATGCCGATCACCTGGCCGGCACCGCGGTTGCCGCCATCGGCCGGCGCCATGTTCCAGACGGTATTGGCACTGATCCAGCCGGGGCCAGCGTCGGTCAGCGGTTCATGCACGAACTCCGGCTCCACCGAAAGTACGCCGTCCATGCCGGCCAACATCTGGGCTTCCCGCGCGGTCAGCGACAGCGCCATGCCGTTGGTGACCACATCGAATACGAACGAAGGCTCCAGCGGCCGCCCAAGTTTCGAGGACGCCTGCGCCAGGCGCTCGCTGCGGATGTCGCCAAGAGCCGCGCGATAGGCCTTGCTGGCGGCGCTGTTCACATCCAGGCGGCGTTCGCCGGTGGCGTCCGGGCTGGTGGCGGCAAGGCCGGCGAGCTTGGCGTGGGTGGCATCACCACGCCCTGTGAACGCAGCCAGTGGCGGCTCGGTGAACTCCACCAGCCAGGTCGAGCGCGTGTCCGCCTTGGCGGAAACTGTCGGGGCTTCCGCTGCCACGTTCAGCTGTGCCCAGCCACCCAGGCCAAGCAGCAGCGCGCTGCACAATACGGTCCTTCGCATATCCGTTTCTCCTTCGGGCTGGAGCGTGGCGTCAACGGATCCGACTCCGGAACCGGAGCCGGACGCATCCCTGCCAGCCTCTCCCTCTGATTAGGGGACAGTGCCGGACCCGCCGGTCTGTCCCATAGTTGTCGTTGTATGGGCCGAATCTTGCCACAGCCCCTCCGCAGCACGCACGACGGTGGCCATCATGCCAACGTGACGCGGTGCAGCGCTGCGTGGGGTGTCCCTCACGCCTCAGGGGTGTTGATTCACGTCATGGACACCCCCGCGCCGCCCGGCTAGCATGCCCGCCAGATGAAGCCGCAGCCCCCGCCAACGGCCGGCCCGCCATCGCTGCTGCGAGCACGCGGGCTGGCCTTCGACCGCAACGACCAACCGATCTTCGGGCCACTGGATTTCCATGTGGACGCGGGCGAGGCGCTGTTGGTGCACGGCAGCAACGGCTCAGGGAAAACCACGTTGCTGCGCGTGCTGGCCGGGCTGTTGCAGCCTTCGCGTGGGCAGATTCTGGTACGCGACGCGCCAGCCAGCGCCGAGCGCATCGCGCAGACCTGCACCCTGCTGGGCCATCTGCTCGGGCACAAGGGCGAGCTGACCGCCTGCGAGAATCTGGAATTCGCGCAGGGCCTGTTCGGGCGTCGCGCCGGCATCAGTATCGAACAGGCGCTGTTCGATGTCGGATTGGCCGGTTTCGAGGACGCCCCGGCACGGCAGTTTTCCGCCGGACAGAGAAAACGCCTGGCGCTGGCCCGCCTGCTGCTGGTGCCTGCGCCGCTGTGGCTGCTGGACGAACCGTATGCCAATCTTGATCTTCCCGGCATCGAACTGGTCAACCGCCTGATCGGCCAGCATCTTGAACGCGGCGGCGCCGCCCTGGTCACCAGCCACGGTGCCTACGCCACCGGCGCGGTGCGGACCCGCACGCTGTATCTGGAATCGGCGCGGGAGCCGGTTGATGGCTAATACCTCCTCGATCACCGCCGCCTGCCGTGCACTACTGCTGCGCGATTTCCGCCTACTGTGGCGGCGCCGAGGCGATGCGTTGAATCCGGTGCTGTTCGCGCTGCTGGTGATCGCGCTGTTCCCGTTCGCGCTCGGCCCGCATCCGGACATCCTGGGCCGCATCGCGCCGGGCGTGATCTGGGTTGCATTGCTGCTGGCCGGGCTGTTGTCGCTGGATACGCTGTTCCGTTCGGATCTGGAAGACGGCAGCCTGGAACAGTTGATGTTGGCGCCGCATCCGCTGGCGCTGCTGGTCGGCTGCAAGATCCTGGTGCACTGGGCCAGCACCGCGCTGCCGCTGATTGCTGCGACGCCGCTGTTCGCCACCCTGCTCTATCTGGAAGCCGGGGCGCTGCCGGTGTTGATGTATTCGCTGTTGCTGGGGACGCCGTTGCTGAGTTTGATCGGTGCGGTGATCGTCGCACTGACGGTCGGCATGCGGCGCTCTGGTATGCTTTTGGCCCTGTTGGCCTTGCCGCTGTACGTCCCGGTGCTGATTTTCGGTGCCGGGTCCGTGATGGCGGCGGCGCAAGGTCTGCCGCATCAGGGCGCGCTGCTGTTGCTGGCCGCCGGTCTGGTGATGGCCCTGGTACTGGCACCGCTGGCCGCCGCAGCGGCGCTGAGAATCGCATTGCAATGAGCCTGAAACCCGCTGCTGCTTCGGTCTTTTCCTGTCAGCCGGTTGCAGTGGGGCCGCCGGATCGGCCGCCCTTCCCCCTTTCCTCTCAACCTGATGCCGCACTGCGGCCCGCGAGCGTGTCCGGATGAACCCGATCCTGCTCTGGTTCCACAAGATGGGCTCGCCGCCCACTTTCCATGCCTTTGCTTCGCGCTGGGCGCCGTGGTTCTTCATCCTGTCGCTGCCGGTGCTGATTTTCGGCATGTGGCAGGGGCTGTTCGTGGTGCCGGCCGATTACCAGCAAGGCGACAGCTATCGCATCCTGTTCATCCATGTGCCGGCGGCGTGGATGAGCCTGTCGATCTACGCGGTGATGGCGATCAATGCCTTCATCGCGCTGGTGTGGCGGATCAAGCTGTCGGAAACCCTGGCGATGTGCTGCGCGCCGGTCGGCGCCGCCTTCACCTTCGTGACCCTGGTCACCGGCGCGGTCTGGGGCAAGCCGATGTGGGGCACCTGGTGGACCTGGGATGCGCGCCTGACATCGGAACTGGTGCTGCTGTTCCTGTATCTGGGCGTGATCGGGCTGTACGCCGCGATCGAGGATCGCCGCGCTGCCGCCCGCGCCGCCTGTTTTCTTGCACTGATCGGCGTGGTCAACGTGCCGATCGTGCATTTCTCGGTGGAATGGTGGAACTCGCTGCATCAGGGCGCGACGATCAAGCTGTTCCGCGAATCCACCATCCATCCGAGCATGGTGCTGCCGTTGATCGCGATGTTCTTCGGCACCAAGCTGTGGTTTGCCGGCTCGCTGCTGGCACGCACCCAGGCAGCGATGTACGAACTGGAATCCGGCAAGGACTGGGTACGACGCGACATGGAAGGCCGCCAATGAATTTCGTTCTGGATCAATACGCCCCTTATGTCTGGACCAGCTACGCGGTGTTCGTCGCGATGCTGGTCTGGGATTTCCTGATGCCGCAGCTGCGCATGCGCAAGGTCCGGCGCGAGCTGGGCAAGCAGCAACGGCGTGAGGCCGCACGTGCGGCACGCACGGGAGCCGGATCATGAACCCGACCCGCAAACGCCGCCTGATCACCGTTACCGCCGTGCTGGTGGCCGGTCTTGTCGCCGGCACCCTGGTAGTGATGGCGCTGGGCTCGAACCTGGCCTATCTGTACACGCCCTCGGAAGTACTGGCCGGGGAAACCGGCGAGCGTGCCCGTTTCCGCCTCGGCGGCATGGTCAAGGATGGCTCGATCCAGCGCACCGAGGGCACCCTGGAGAACAGCTTCGCGGTCAGTGACGGCGATGCCGAGCTGGTGGTGGAATACACCGGCATCCTGCCGGACCTGTTCCGCGAGAATCAGGCGGTGATCGCCACCGGTTCGATGCAGGACGGGCGCTTCATCGCCACCGAGGTGCTGGCCAAGCACGATGAAACCTACATGCCGCGCGAGGTCGCCGAGAAGATGGAAGCCGCGCACGTCAAGCACAACGTCGACGATTCCAAGGCCACCTACTGATGCTGCCTGAACTTGGCAATTTCGCGCTGATCATCGCGCTGCTGCTGGCCGTGCTGCAGGCGGTGCTGCCGCTGATCGGCGCGGCACGCGGCAATGCCCGCATGATGGCGGTCGCGCGACCGGCAGCCTTCGGCCAGTTCGCCTTCCTGCTGTTGTCTTTCGTGCTGCTGAGCGTGGCCTTCGTGCAGAAGGATTTCTCGGTGCAGTACGTGGCGCAGAACTCCAACTCGCTGCTGCCGTTGGCCTACCGGCTGTCGGCGGTCTGGGGCGCGCACGAGGGCTCGCTGCTGCTGTGGGTGCTGATCCTGGCCGGCTGGAGTGCGGCGGTGGCGCTGTTCTCGCGCAATCTGCCGGCGGAAGTGGTGGCGCGCGTGCTCGGTGTGCTGGGATTGGTCAGCATCGGTTTTCTGCTGTTCACCGCGCTGACTTCCAACCCGTTCCTGCGCCTGGTGCCGGCGGCACTGGAAGGGCGCGACCTGAATCCGCTGTTGCAGGATCCGGGTCTGATCATCCACCCGCCGATGCTGTATTTCGGCTATGTCGGCTTCTCGGTGGCGTTCGCGTTCGCGATCGCGGCGCTGCTCGGGCGCGAGCTGGATCCGCGCTGGATCCGCTGGTCGCGGCCCTGGACCAACGTCGCCTGGGGTTTTTTGACGCTGGGCATCGCGCTGGGCTCGTGGTGGGCCTATTACGAACTTGGCTGGGGCGGCTGGTGGTTCTGGGATCCGGTGGAAAACGCCAGCTTCATGCCGTGGCTGGTCGGCACCGCGCTGATCCATTCGCAGGCCGTGACGGAAAAACGCGGCAGCTTCCGCGGCTGGACCCTGCTGCTGGCGATCGCCGCGTTCTCGTTGTCGCTGCTGGGCACCTTCATCGTGCGCTCCGGCGTGCTGACCTCGGTACATGCCTTCGCCTCCGATCCGGATCGCGGCATGTTCATCCTGATCTTCCTCGGCGTGGTGATCGGCGGCTCGCTGGTGCTGTATGCGCTGCGTGCGCCGAAAAGTGAAGGCGGCAAGCCGTTCGCCGCGCTGTCGCGTGAAACCTTCCTGCTGATCAACAACCTGCTGTTCTCGGCCGCGACCGCGATGGTGCTGGTCGGCACGCTGTCGCCGCTGCTGTTCGAGGCGCTGAATCTGGGCAAGATTTCGGTCGGGCCGCCCTACTTCGGCAGCCAGTTCCTGTGGCTGATGGCGCCGGTCGTGCTGCTGCTGCCGTTCGGTCCGCTTGCGCGCTGGGGCCGTGATGAATTTCCGCGCCTGTGGCCGGTGCTGCGCGCCAGCCTGGCGCTGGCGGTGATCGGCGCGGCGCTGGCGCTGTTGCTGGGCGAAGGCTACACCTTCAAGGCCGTGGCCGGCGCCGCCGGTGCGGCCTGGGTGCTGGGTGGCATCGGCCTGTTCGCCTGGCAGCGCATCAGGCAACTGCCGGCCGGGCGCCGCTTCACCCCGGAAATCATGGGCATGGTGCTGGCCCATGCCGGCGTCGGCGTGTTCGTGGCCGGCGTGCTGATCGTGGAATCGATGGGCATCGAAAAGGATGTCGCGGTCACGCCCGGGCAGGAAACCGAAATCCTCGGCTACCGCTTCCGCTTCGATGGCGTGGTGCATCGTGAAGGACCGAACTTCAGCGCCGATCGCGGCACCGTCACGGTGTTCGACGGTGATCGCCAGATCGCGGTGCTGCATCCGGAAAAACGCGCCTACGCCAGCGGCGGCCAGGTCATGACCGAGGCCGCGATCTCGCCCGGTTTCAGCCGTGACCTCTACGTCGCGCTGGGCGAACCGCTGGGCAACGGCAACTGGGCGCTGCGGGTCTATGTGAAACCCTTCATCCGCTGGATCTGGCTCGGTGCGTTGCTGATGACCGCCGGTGGTTTCGTCGCGGCGGCGGACCGGCGTTTCCGCCGCAGCCTGCCGGCCGAACGCAATCCGGGCGCAGCCGGGGGAGTGTCCTGACGATGTGGAAGCGCTGGTTGCCGCTGGCTGTCGTGGTGCTGCTGGGCGGCTTGCTGCTGGCCGGCATCCGTCTGGCCGAAACCCGTGATCCGAACGCCATTCCTTCGCCGCTGATCGGCAAGGAGTTGCCGGCGTTCACGCTGCCCGAATTGCACGATCCTTCGCGCCAGGTGGATTCGGCCAGCCTGCGCGGCGCGCCGTTCCTGCTCAATGTCTGGGCCAGCTGGTGCCCGGAGTGCCGGGTCGAACATCCGCTGTTCGAAACCCTGGCGCGCAGCGGCACGGTCCGCGTGGTGGGCTACAACTACAAGGATTATCCGGACGACGCCAAGCGCTGGTTGCAGCAGTACGGCGACCCCTACGCGCTGATCCTGGCCGATGAAAGCGGCCGCACCGCGATCGATCTTGGCGTCTACGCCGCGCCGGAAACCTTCCTGGTGGATGCGCAGGGCATCGTGCGCTTCAAGCACATCGGCGCGCTGACGCCGGAGGTCATCCAGCGTGAAATCCTGCCGCGATTGAAGGAGCAGGCACCATGATCTTGTGCGCGTCAAAGGGCGTTCCCTCGTCTCCATCAGTGGTCGAGGTCGAGCAGGCAGTGGGGTTGCGAGTGCCCCCTCCCACGCCAGCGAAAGCCCCCCTCACCCCAACCCTCTCCCCCATCGCTGATGGGGGAGAGGGAGCAAAAGGCGGATGGCTGCTGCATGCGCTCATCGGCTTGCTGCTGTGCCTGTTCGCCGGCAGCGCCTTCGCGGTCGATCCACTGCCGTTCCGCGACGCCGCCGAAGAAGCCCGCTTCCGTGAGCTGGCAGCGGAACTGCGCTGCGTGATGTGCCAGAACCAGTCGCTGGCCGACTCCAACGCGCCGATCGCGCAGGATCTGCGGCGCGAAGTGCTGGAGCTGATGCAGCAAGGCAAGACCGATGAGCAGATCAAGGCCTTTCTGACCGAGCGTTACACCGATTTCGTGCTGTATCGCCCAGCGATGAGTGGCAGCACGCTGTGGATCTGGATCGCGCCACCGCTGATCTTCCTGGTCGGCGCGGTATTCGTGTTCGTGCTGGTGCGGCGGCGTTCCAGTGCTGCGGCGGCAACGCCTGCTTCCAAAGATGGGGATGCCTGGTGATGGCCGCATTCTGGTTCTGCTCCGCGTTGCTGGTACTGGCGGCGCTGGGATTCATCCTGCCGCCGCTGCTGCGCCGCGAGGCCGGGGTTGCCGTTGATCCGCGCCGTGAGGCACTGCAGCGTGCCCATGCCGATGGCGTACTGGACGCGGACGAATACGCCGCCAAGCTGGCCGCCCTTGGCCCGGCACCCGCACAGGCCAGCGCCTCCGGCTCGCCGCTGCGCGGCCCCGCGATCGCTGTGGCGCTGCTGCTGCCGTTGGCCGCGATCGGGCTGTATCTGAAACTCGGCGATACGCGGGTCTTCGATCCGGACGTGCAATCGGTCACCCAGGCCATGCAGCAGGCCCAGCAGGCCGGCCTGCCGCCGATGGAACAGGCCATCGCCGGACTGGCCGAGCGTCTGGCGCGCGAACCCGATGATGTCCAGGGCTGGCTGTTGCTGGGCCGGGCCTACAAATCGATGGAGCGTTTCGGCGAAGCGCGTGACGCCTTCGCGCGGGCACTGACCTTGGCACCGGACACCCCGGACCTGCTGGTGGAATACGCCGAATCGCAGGTGCTGGCTTCGGACAGCAAGCGTTTCGACGGCGAACCGCTGGCGATGCTGGAACGCGCCCTGGAACAGCAACCCACGCATCAGCGCGGCCTCTGGCTGCTGGGCGTGGCGCAGTACCAGCGCGGCGATACCGACGCCGCCAGCGCCACCTGGCAGACCCTGCTGGACACCATGCCCGAGGACAATCCGGCCTACGAAAGCCTGCGCCAGCGCATCCTCGAATTGCAGGCCCAGGCCAGCGGCGAAACGCTTCCCACACCGGCTGCGGCGCAAGCATCGGCCGCCGGCGACAGCACAAACACCGCTTCCGATCCAGCCCAGGCTCCGCGCCTGAACGTTCGGGTGCGGGTGGCGCCGGAACTGGCCGCGCAGGTGCGGCATGACGATGTGCTGTTCGTGTTCGCCCGCGCCGCCGAAGGTTCGCGCGCACCGCTGGCAATCCAGCGCCTGTCCGCCGACGCACTGCCGCTGGAGCTGGTCCTGGATGACAGCCACGCGATGCTGCCGCAGATGAACCTGTCGAGCACCGCGCAGATCGTCGTGGGCGCTCGCATCTCGCGCAGCGGCGGCGCGCAGGCGCAGAGTGGCGATCTGGAAACCCTTTCCGAACCGCTGCCCAATACCCAGCGCGCCACCGTGGACCTGATCATCGACCGCGTTGTCCCATGAGCGAATTCATCCCGCCCGGCACCCGTTTCTTCGACCTGCCCTCGCCGTTTCCGATGAAACGCGGCGGGCACTTGCAGCAGGCGCGCCTGGCCTATGAAACCTGGGGCGAACTGTCGCCGCAGCGTGACAATGCAATCCTGATCCTGACCGGGCTTTCGCCCAGCGCACACGCCGCCACGCAGCCGGACAATCCGGAACCGGGCTGGTGGGAAGCCATGCTCGGGCCGGGCAAGGCGATCGACACGAACCGCTTTTTCGTGATCTGCTGCAATTCGCTGGGCAGCTGCAAGGGCTCGACCGGCCCGGCCTCGCTGAACCCGGGCACCGGCCAGACCTGGCGCCTGGATTTCCCCGATATTTCGGTCGAAGACATCGCCGCGGCCGCGCATGCGCTGGTGGAATCCTTCGGCATCGGAGAGCTTGCCAGCCTGATCGGTTGCTCGATGGGCGGCATGTCGGCGCTGGCCTATCTGCAACTGTTCCCCGGCGCCTCGCGCTCGCATATCAACGTCTCCGGCGCCGCACTGGCGCTGCCGTTCTCGATCGCGATCCGCTCGCTGCAGCGCGAAGCCATCCGCCTGGACCCGGCCTGGAACCAGGGCCAGTACGATGCCGACACCTACCCTGAATCCGGCATGCGCATCGCGCGCAAGCTGGGCGTGGTGACCTACCGTTCGGCACTGGAATGGGATGGCCGCTTCGGCCGCGTGCGGCTGGACAGCGACCGCCGCGAAGATGATCCATTCGGGCTCGAATTCGAGGTCGAGTCCTATCTGGAAGGTCATGCTCGCCGCTTCATCCGCGTGTTCGACCCGAACTGCTATCTGTACCTGAGCCGCTGCATGGACTGGTTCGATCTGGGCGAATACGCCAACGGCGATGCGATGGCCGCACTGGCGGCATTGCAGGTGCCGCGCACCCGCGTGCTGGGCGTGACCACCGACATTCTGTTCCCGATCCAGCAGCAGGAACAGATCGCGGCCGGATTGCGCGCAGGCGGCCATCAGGCCGAATGCCTGGCCCTGCCCTCACCCCAGGGCCACGACGCCTTCCTCGTTGATTTCGGACGCTTTTCGCCAGCCGTGGCGGATTTTCTGGCCGATATCTGAAGCGAAATCCAAGACGCGGCCTGCGTGATCGGGCCGTTGCGTGGCTGCCTGCTTCGCTGCTGCGCCCGGATCCCGGGCAGTATCTGCGCCGCCGCATCCACGCCAGCCGGCAGCACGGCTACCAGCTCATCGCGATGACATGGGGACCGCAGCAGGCCACGCCACTGCACGATCACGCCGGCAACTGGTGCGTGGATTGCCTGTGGCATGGCGAGCTGGACATCATCCGCCACGATCTCATCGCACAGCGTGACGGACTGCTGCGCTTTTCCGCCCGGCCCGCACAGCGCGCCTGCGCCGGCACCGGTGACTGGCTGGCCGCACCGGCCGAATACCACATCATGCGCAACCCGCATCCCCACCACACGGCGGTGTCGCTGCACGTCTACCCGCACCAGTTCTCGTATTGCGACTGGTTCGAAGCCGTGGATGAGCAAGGCTGGCACCGCAGGCATCGGAGCGAACTGCCGTTCGCCGTGTGGGAATAGATCCAGCTATTGGCACTTGTCTGCTTGCGCGACTGGTTCGATGCCTTATACTTCCGCCCTTGCCCCGAGCCGGTGTGGCGGAATGGTAGACGCGGCGGACTCAAAATCCGCTGACAGCGATGTCGTGTAGGTTCGAGTCCTATCACCGGTACCAGCAATGAAAAAGCCCCGCGATGCGGGGCTTTTTCATGTCTGCTTCATTCCGCCGGCAACACCGGAATCGTGCCGCGCTGCAGCGGCTGCACCGGTTCGGCATCCAGCTTGCGGCGCAGCCAGTCCAGCGCGGTTTCCAGTTGCCGATCGCGGCCGTTGAAGGACTCGTGCGGCAGGTTGTCGACCTCGATGTCCGGGCTCACGCCGACGCCTTCGACCAGCCAGCTGCCATCCATGCCGTACTGCGGGATTTCCGCCACGCGCGCGCGGCCACGATCGACCAGGGCATTGCTGTCGGTCAGCCAGACTCCGGCGCCGGCGGTGCGGGTGCCGATCAGCGGGCCAAGCCCGAGTGTCTGGATGCCGGCGGAGAAGGTTTCGCCATCCGAATAGGTCAGCGCGTCGGTCAGCACCGCCAGATGACCGCGGAAGCTCTGCTGCATATTGCCGTAGGCCAGACCATTCGGACGCTGCCAGAAAGCCCAGGTGCGGCGCAGCAGCTTCTCGATGATCCAGCTGTCGATATTGCCGCCGCGATTGCGCCGCACGTCGATGATCAGGCCATCGCGGTCGATCTGGCCGTAGAAATCGCGCACGAAACTGGCGATGTCGTTCGGCCCCATCGCGCGCAGGTGCAGATAGCCGATGCGTCCGTCGCTGGCGGCGGCCACCGCATCGCGGCGTGATTGCAGCCAGTCGGAATGGCGCAATGCATCCTCGCGCCCGGCATCGACCGGGGTGACGATTGCGCGGCGCGTGCTGCCGCTACGAGTGAGTTCCAGCAACACCTGCTGGCCGGCGGTATTGGCCAGCAGTTCGGAGATGTCCGCCACATCGGCGGCGCGGCGGCCATTGACCGCCACGATCACATCACCCACCCGCACATCCACACCGGGTGCCTGCAACGGTCCGCGCTGGGACGGTAGTTCGGCTTCGGTGCGGAAGATGTGCTCGATGCGCCAGCCGGCATCGGTGCGCGCGAAGCTGGCACCCAGGCTGGCATGGGACGGGGTTTCGCGCGCTTCGCGCAACTCGCCGCCGCGCACCTGCGAATGCAGCGCGCCCAGTTCGCCCATCATCTGCGCCAGCAGGTCGTCCAGTTCCAATCGGTCGCTGACCCGCGGCAGCAGCGCGGCATAACGCTGACGCAGCGCCGGCCAGTCCACGCCGCGCAGTGCGGCATCGTAGAAATGGTCGCGATGCATTCGCCAGGCGTCGTCGAACATCTGCCGCCATTCGCTCACCGGGTCCACCCGCAGCTTCCAGTCATCCAGCCGCACCCTGGCCTCGGCCAGTTCCTTGGGCGCGGTCGCACCGGCTTCGACGATATGGAACTCGCCCGGTTCGTCCGGCCCCTTGCCGGCACTGCGCAACAGTACGCGGTTGGCGCCGGCCGCCAGCGCATAGCCGGCGATGTTTTCGGAAAAGGTTTCCAGCTTCGTCTTCGCATCGTCGAACGCCAACGTGCGCAGACTGCGGCGGCGACCATCGCGTTCGAGGAAATACAGGCGCTTGGCATCGACCGAAAGATCGGACCAGTTACCCGCCGCCAGCGGCACTTCGTGCAGGCGCCCAGCCAGACCGTCCCATGCCAGCGGCCGGACCTTGGCCTTGGCGTCCTGCTTGCCGTTGCCCTGGTCCTTTTCATCGTCCTTGCCGCTCCCGACAGGCTGCAATTCATCCGGATGGCGGAACGGGAAGCGCGCCTCCGGTTGCAACGCCAGCGCGTAGATGCGGCTGCGCTTGTCGAAGAACGGGCCGGTGTTGCGGTCGCCCCAGGGCGAACCGTTGACCACGCTGAACTCGCGCTCGGACAGGAACCACAGCCACTGGCCATCCGGGCTGAAGGCGGGTGAACCGGATTCGTATTTGTCGCTGGTCAGCCAGGCCAGTTCATCGCGCTCCAGTGAATACAGCGCGATGCGTGAGCGGCCATAGGCGCCGGTGGTGCGCACCAGTGCCAGATGCAGGCTGTCCGGTGCCCAGACCACGGCATCGTGGCCCTCATTGCCATCACGGCCACCATCATCGATCAGGCGGCTACGGCCATTGGCCGGATCCAGCAGCCAGAGCTTGCCGGACTTGTCGCCATGCGCGAGCCACTTGCCATCCGGCGATACCACGATGCCGCGCCGCTGGGTGCTGCCATCGCGGGTGAGCTGGCGTGCATCGCTGCCGCCATCGGCCGGGAAACGCCAGATTTCCTCTTCGCCGCTGGCGTCGGAGATCACATAGACGTGCTTGCGGTCCGGCGAAAACACCGCAGCGGACAGCCGCACGCCATCGGGCGAACCGATATCCACGCGGCGCGGCGCACCGACACCGGCCACCACCACCCGGCCGCGCGCCACCAGCGCCACGCGCTGCCCGTCGGCGGAGAAATCACTGCCTTCCAGATATTTCAGTGGCGTATCCAGCCAGCGTGGCTGGCGTTGCGCGAAATCCGACACCAGCCGTACCGGCAGCGCCGCATCCTGGCCGGAAGCCAGATCGAACAGGCGCAGATCCGCGCCGGACTGGTAGACGATGCGCTGGCCCGACGCACTGGCATTGCGCACATCGAACGGTGCCTGTATCGGCAAGGGCGTCAGCGTGCCGGCCTCCGGGTCCAGCTGCGCCAGGACATCGCGCCCGCCCGGATCGGCGATCACCAGCAGTCGCCCATCCACCAGCATTGGCTGGCGCAGGTTCACATCGGTCGGGCCGATGCGCACGGCCTCGGCATTCGATTCCAGATCGAAACGCCACAGCTGCGACAGCGCGCCGCCGCGATAGCCGCGCGCATTGTCGCCGGTCACGCCCAGGCCGTAGCGCACGAAATACAGGGTGCGGCCATCCGCCGCGAGCACCGCGTCATTGGCTTCGGCCAGCGGCAGGGTGCGGCGCTGCAACGTATCCGGCGCCACCGCCACCACCACGCGCTGCGAACCGCCGGTGCCGCCGGGCGCCAACGTGCCGTACAGCACCTGACCCTGCGCGCTCCAGCCCAGCACCAGCGCATTGCCGTTCTCGAAACTGATGCGCTTCGGCACGCCGCCGGCCAGCGGCATCACATAGGCTTCGCGTGGCCCGGCATACGCCGCGGTGAACGCCACCCGGCTGCCATCCGGCGAGATCGCCGCACGGCTTTCCTCGGCCGGATGCGTGGTCAGCCGCCGCGCCAATCCGCCAGTGGCCGCCACCGCCCACAGATCGCCTTCCGCGGTGAACACCACGGTGTCGCCGTGGATCGCCGGCTGACGCAGATAACCCGGCTCCTGCGCCGACGCCAATGCCAGCCCGAACAGGCCAGCCAACAAAAAAAGAATGCGCATGCCCTTCCCCACGTGCGGAAACCAGGCAGGCATCGTAACGGCAATGCCGTGCAGTGGAAGGTGCCGGAAGTGGGAAGTCGCCGGTCCGCTGCTGAGTCAATGAGCATGCCAGCTGGGCGTCAGATTCTTCCTCAGCGAAAGAAAGACGAACAGCACCCGCCTGCCTTGCCCTTTCACGCCTCGCAGCTGATGTGGTTGCCGCGATTGTCCCGCAGCTCTTTCACATGCCACTGCACCTGGTCACCTTCCTCGACGAAGCACATGAAGGTCGTGGCGTAGGCCAGCGAGCGGCTGTCCAGATCCAGCAGGTCGCGGGTGTATTGGGTCAGGCTGTCGGCATGGCGGCTGAATTCGAAACCGTCGTGATCGAAGTGGTACACGCCACCGGCTTCATCACCGGCCACCGGGATCAGCACATAGTTGCCCGAGTGCGGCTCTTCGCCGATCACCAGCGCCGTGGTCACCCAATCAGGCAGGTATTCCTCCCGTTCCGCCTGGTCCAGCCCTTCCAGCCACGCTGAAAAATCCTGATGAAGCCCGGGCCATGCGTTTACCGGCGATATGTAGCGGGCAGCATCACCGCTTGCTTCGTGAAGATAGAAGATGATCCCGCCGAACACCTCGTAGAAGCTCCGCAGATCACCAACGTCGGGAACGCCGTCCAGACCCATCGGCTCCATCACCTCATGCCTGAAGGGCACGCTCTTTTCGCTGCCGGCCCCGTGGCGGGTGACGCACAGGAATGTTCCACTGTGTGCCCGCAGCGCCTGCTTGAGTTCGGAAAGGTTCAATCCATTCTCCCCATCTGTGTGCCGCAAAGACGCAGGACAGCGTGCGTGGAGATCATCCCGGCAGAACCTTGTCCGGGCGTGTTTTCAGGCCACTCCCAAGCCCGGAATCGCGCTGATCGCGTCCGGATCAAAGCCGGCAACCTGGGCAAAGTGGCGGCCGCGTTCGACGTAGTCGCGGTAGCGCGGAAAGCTGGGGGCGCCAGGTGAGAGCAGCACCACGCCATCGGCGCCGATAGTGCGTTCGGCCATTCGCACGGCTTCCGGCATGTCGGGGGCTTCCAGCAGCGTGAAACGGCCGCCACGCGCGGCAAACTGCAGGCCTTCGGCGATCTGCGGGCCGTTCTGGCCCATGGTGATGATCGCCAGCGGTGGTTCGCGGCTCATGCGCTCGAAGAAGACCGACCAGTCCAGGCCGCGGTCGTAACCGCCGACGATGATCGCCACGCGGCGGTTGGCGTGGCAGTCCAGGGCCGCCAGCGAGGCGTGCGGCGTGGTGCTGATCGAATCGTTGACGTATTCGCGGCCATCGTGGTGGCCGATGGTCTGCAGGCGATGCGGCAGCGGGCGGAAGCTGAGGGCGTGTCGCGCCAACGGCACCGCTTCCAGCCCCATGGCCTCGATCGCGGTCAGCGCGGCGCAGAGGTTGCCCCGATTGTGGGCGCCGGGCAGCGGCAGCGCAGCACCATCCATGATTGCATCCTCGCCGCGGAAAATCAGGGTGCCTCGCGTGTGCCAGCCCTGGCGCGCGTTGAACCACCACAATCGGGCCGGCGCGGTGCCACCGGCTTCGGCGTCCAGATCGGATTCCGAAGCGGTGCCCTGCAGCGCGGCGCTGCGCCCGAACGCGGCCAGGCGTGCATCGGCGGCGTTGAGCACGATGTTGCGCGGGTTGGCCGAGGTGACCAGCGCCAGCTTGTCGATCACATAACGGTCTTCGCTGCCGTGCCAATCCAGATGTTCGGGAAACAGGTTCAGCACCACCGCGACTTCCGGAGCAATCGCGTCGCGGGTCTGGTAGCTGGACAGCTCCAGCGCCCAGACATCCGGCGCCGGGTCGGCATCGAGCAATTCCAGCAGCGGCAGGCCGATATTGCCGGCCAGTGCGGTGCGCGCACCGGAGGCGCGCAGCAAGTGCGCGATCAACGCAGTGGTGGTGCTTTTGCCCTTGGTGCCGGTGACACAGAGGGTGCGGGCATCCGGGTTTTCACCGAACCACAGCGCGCTGCCGGAGGTGAAGCGCACGCCGCGCGCCAGCGCCTGTGCTGCCGCGCCGTGATACGGGCTGATGCCGGGCGATTTGATGACCACGTCGAAACGCGCCAACAGCTCGGCGGTGACATCCTCAGTGAAGATGTAGAGCGCAGGATCGCCCAGCTCCAGCGCTTCGCTGGCCTCGGACTGCGGGCACAGCAAGGCCAGCGGAGTGCGCGGCAGGTGCCAGCGCAAGGCGGCCAGCGTGGCGCGCCCTTCGCGGCCGTAGCCCCACAGGGCGATGCGTTTGCCTTCAAGTTCGGAAAGTTTCACCCACGCGTTTCCACAGGTCGTCAGGGATGCCGTGCGCGCCTTCGGGCACGAGCTGCGGCTGGATGGATTCGGGCGCGATCTGCGGTGCGATCTCGCGCGCGAAACGGCGCACCAGTGCATCTTCGCGCCAGGCCGGGCGTTGTGCCAGCTCGAACAACGCAGCCCGTGCCTCGCGCCCTTCGCCAACGCACTCGAACGGCTTGTGCGCGCCGAACTCGATCAGCGCATCGTAACCTTCCGCCTGGCTGACGTCGTCCAGCAGGTTGTGGCCGAAGATCGCGGTCAGGCGCGGCTTGGGCATGAACGGCGCCAGCGCCAGGAACACGAACTGGCATTTCGGGCAGACCCCGCACCAGCGCGCCTGCGGGCGTTCGCCCAGCAGGTGAAAGTTGCGGTTGCAGCTGGAGAACACCGCGTCGTAGCGGTCGATCTTCGCGAACTGGCGCGCCACCGCCAGCTCCGACAATGGCCGCAGCAGCGAGAAATAGCGCAGATCGGCGGCCACATGCTCGCGCACGCAGGCGGCGAATTCACGCTCGAACTCCCAGCCCTTGGACCACTGGTGGTTGACCTCGCCACTGCCGCTGCCATCGGGCAGCAGCACCTGGCTGCCATAGCTGGCCGAGCGCTCATTGGAAAACACCACCTGGTCGGCATCGTGCAGCAACGCGGCCAGCACCAGGATCGCGGAATTGACCGCCGTCACCGGGATATGGCCGTTCCACGCACCTTGTTTGTTGTAGTCGAACAGCTGCGGCGCCAGCTTTCGCCCAATCGAAAAAAGCGGCAGTCCGGTGCGTTGCGCGCAGGCCTGGATCAGCGGCGAGTTGCCGACGAACACCACGCTCTGCGCAACGCCGGCATCGCGCAGGGCTTCGATCGTCACCAGCGAATCCTTGCCGCCGCCAATCGCGGTCAATGCGTGCACACGTAAACCCAGCACAGGCGCGGACGGTGTCGCTTCCGCCGCCGGGAATTGGATCCGGCCCCGCATCGACAAGCCGTTGCGGTAGGCGAATTCGGACAGGCCGTTCTCATAGACCGATGTCGCCAGCGCCGCCAGCGCCGGTGACGGCAGTGCGGTTTCGATCAGCAGCTGCGGCGGCAGCGCGGCCTTGTAATAGCTGACCCCGGCGATCAGATGCAGCAGCTGCAGCGCTGCATCCACGGCGGCACGGCGCGGCGCATCCAGCGTGAAGGGCGCGCCGGGGAATTGCAGGGTTTCCACCAGCTCCGGGCCATCGTCGAAGGCATAGACCAGTTCGACCTTGCCGCTGGCCTCGTCCAGCGTGGCGCGGACGAAGCGGAACGCGGCAATCGCATCACGCTGGAACTCCCAGGTGTCGGCCTCATGGCTCATCGGTACGGCCTCCGGCAGTGTTTCGCCGCAAGCGACCGCTGCCACATCGCACAGGAATCCATCATTCGAGCACCGCCTCCGCCGGCAAACCGCGCAGATTGTAGGCCGAGGCCATCACCGCGCCATAGGCGCCGGTGGTATCCACCAGCAACACGTCGCCCTCGAAGGTTTCCGGCAGGCGACGGCGACGCGCCAGTACATCGCCGGTTTCACAGATCGGGCCAACCACATCGCAGCTGATCGCATCACCTTCATCCAGCCGGCTCAGGTTGAAGACTTCGTGCCGCGCGTTGTACAGCGCCGGGCGCAGCAGCGTGTTCATGCCGCCATCCACGCCCACGCGCAGCACGCCGCCCTTGTCGATCACCTGGGTGACGCGCAGCAACAGCACACCCGCGTCTGCGACCAGATAACGGCCCGGCTCCATCCACAGCGAATACTGCGGGCACAGCGCCTTGGCCTCGGCCAGGGTGTGCGCCAATGCATCCAGATCGAAGGGATCGGCGCCGCGTTCGGCCGGCACCCCGAGGCCGCCGCCCAGATTCAGCGCGCTGATCGTGCCTAGGCTTTCAGCCGCCGCCGCCAGACGGCCGAACACATCGCGCCAATGCGAGGCGTCCAAGATGCCGCTGCCCAGATGCGCGTGCAGGCCGAAAATACGGGCACCGACCCGCCTGGCTTCCTGCGCGAAATCCTCCAGCGCCGCCAGCGGCAGACCGAACTTGGCGCCACTGCCGCCGGTGCGGACCTTTTCATGATGGCCGCGCCCATAACCCGGATCCAGCCGCAGCCACAGGTCACGGCCAGCGAACAGTTCCGGCCAGTGCCGCAGCGGATAGACACTGTCGAGCGTGACCCAGACATCGTGTGCCAGCGCGGCTTCGTATTCGGAACGCGCGGCGAAGCTCGGGGTGAACAGCACCCGGGTCGGGTCCAGCCCCGGCAACGAGTTGAAGACGTGTTCGATTTCGCCCGCCGAGACGCATTCAAAACCGAAACCCTCGGCTTCCAGCGTGCGCAGGATCTGTGGATGAGGATTGGCCTTGATCGCATAGAAGCGCCGGTCCAGCGCGCCGATGCGCCGCAGCCCGCGCGCCTTTTCGCGCACCGTCGGCAGGTCGTAGACATAGCACGGCGTGCCCTGCCCGGCCTGTTGCATCAGCACCTGCCGCCGCTGCGCCCACCACGGGCTCGGTAATGGCGCGGCGCCGCGTTCCAGCTCCTGCCAGCTTGGGCCGAACACCGCTGTTTCCTCTACCGGCATGGCCTGGGCGTGGATCAGCAGCTCATGCAGGCGCGGCAACATACCCTCGGCCACGGCCTCGTCCACGACGAAGGTCAGGTTGAGGTCGTTGGAGCTTTGCGAGATCAGATGCACACGCTCGCGCCCGAATTCGGCCAGCACGTCGGACAACTTGTGCAGCAGCGAACGCATGCCGCGCCCGACCAGCGTGATCGCCGCGCACGGCGCGATCACCTTGACCCGGCACACTTCGGAAAGATCGGCCGCCAGGCGTTCCAGCACGTCGGTGGTGACCAGATTGTCGGACGGATCCAGCGACACCGTGACATTGGCTTCCGAAGAACCGATCAGGTCCACCGACAGCCCGTGCCGCTTGAAGCGCTCGAACACGTCAGCCAGGAAGCCGACCTGCTGCCACATGCCGATGCCGTCCATCGACACCAGCACGATGCCGCGCTTGGTGCTGATCGCCTTCACCCCGGGTGCGGCATCGGCCAGACGCGGGCCGATCACGGTGCCTTCGAAATCCGGGCGCGAGGTATCGCGGATCCACAGTGGCACGCGCGCCTCGCGGCACGGCGAAATGCAGCGCGGATGCAGCACCTTGGCGCCGGTGGAAGCGATTTCCTGCGCTTCCTCGTAATCCAGCCTGGTCAGCAACCGAGCCTGCGGCACCTGGCGCGGATTGGCGCTGAACATGCCGGGCACATCGGTCCAGGTTTCCACCCGTTGCGCACCCAGCAGCGCGCCGAAACAGGCCGCCGACGTATCCGAACCACCGCGCCCGAGGATCGCGGTGCGGCCATCGTCGTCGGCACAGATGAAACCTTGCGTGATCAGCGTGTCGCCCTGCGCCGCAAAGCGTTCGTGGAAACCGGGCTCGGGCTGCAAGCGGCAATTGACCGACAGCCGCGCGGCCCAGTCGCTCTGGTTCGGCAGCACCTGCGCCCGCAGAAAAGCGCGCGCATCGCTCCAGCGCAGGTCCAGGCCATTGGCCGAGAGATAGGCCGAGCCCAAGCGGCTGGAAAACAGCTCGCCCAGCGCCAGCACGTCGGCCTGCCAGTCCAAGGCCGATACCGCCGCGCGTGGATCATCGACCAGTGCGTGCAGTTGCGCGATCAGGTCACCGATGACCGTTTCCGGATCCAGCCCCAGCTCCTGCGCGAAGGTGCGGTGACGCGTTTCCAGCGCCGCCGCCTGTTCACGCCGCTGCGCGATGTCGCCACCGGGTGCGCTCAGCGCCACCAGCGCATTGGTCACGCCGGATACCGCCGACACCACGACCAGCACGCGGAAACCTTCGGATTTTCGTTTCGCCACCAATCCGCCGATCGTGTCCCAGCGGGTCCGGCTGGAGACACTGCTGCCGCCGAACTTCAGCACGACCCACGGCGCGCTCCGGGCGCCGGGCGAATCAGTGTGCGTCATGGTGATTCCCTGCATCGGTGGCCGGTTGGGAAACCGCAGGCGCCGGCCTTCGCGCTGTGGCGGACCGATTATGTGTCAGCCCGTGATGCAATGCAGCAAAAGCGTCACAGCGCGACCGCCGCTGGCACTCCGCTGCCGTCGCGCCGCTGCCGTGCGGCATCGAGGAAAGCCCGCATGATCGGGTCCGGATCCATCAGCGAGGCGTCGCTGCCGTCATGGAATTCCGGATGCCACTGCGCGCCGAACACGAAACCCGGCCCTTCGCGCCAGATCGCCTCGACCACGCCATCCGGCGCCCGTGCCACGACACGCAGGCCCTCGCCCAGACGCGCCACGCCCTGGTGGTGGATCGAATTGATCACGCCCTGGGTGGCGCCGCCGTACCAGCCGGCCATCACGCTGTCCGGTTCGATCACCAGTGGATGGTGGTGGCGGTCATAGCGCCCGGTGTCCACATGCGAATAACTGGTGACACCCAGCGCGACCAGATCCTGGTACAGCGTGCCACCGAGCGCGACATTGATCAGTTGCATGCCGCGACAGATGCCCAGCACCGGCTTGCCGGCCTTGATGAAGGCATGGATCAGATCCAGCTCGAAGCGATCGCGCACCGGATCGGTGTCACCGACCAGATGCTCGGGTTGCTGCCCGTACCACTGCGGCTCCACATCGGAACCGCCCTGCAGCACGAGGCCGTCGATCAGCTGCACCAGATCATTCACCTGGATTTCCGAACGCCGCACCATGCCGCCGCGTTCCACCGTCGGCAGCATCACGCAGCTGGCACCCAGCGACATCACCCAGTGCGCCACCGACTGTTCCATGTATTGCAGCGACTTGTCGTGAAAACCGAGCTCGGCCGGCACCCGATGCAGGATGCGCGGCGATGCGCCGATCAGCAGTGGACGGTTGCTCATGGCAGGGACTGGCTCCAGCAAAGAACAAAA
This sequence comes from Denitratimonas organivorans, assembly GCF_037478135.1. Taxonomy (NCBI): domain Bacteria; kingdom Pseudomonadati; phylum Pseudomonadota; class Gammaproteobacteria; order Lysobacterales; family Lysobacteraceae; genus Denitratimonas; species Denitratimonas organivorans. Next base: position 99,875 of record NZ_JBBHDV010000004.1, on the reverse strand, counting down.
GAGCAATAGTGTATGGCGAACATCGCAGCCCGGCTCGATCAAGATCGGCGGAAATCGCGGGATTTCCGCACAAGTGGGTGCTCTCCCTTGGGCCGGCTTCCACCTATGGAACCTCTGAACAAGGCGTCTGTCCGCATCGGCGGACATGGCATCCGGCGGTATCAGTCATGCCGGAGCAGTACCCCGCCCGCCGTACGGCGAGCGGGGCATGACAGGTTCAGTTGCGCTCGGTCCAGCCGCCGCCCAGCACCTTGTACAGGGTGACGCGGTTGGCCTGTTCGGCCATGCGCACCGCAACCACCTGCTGCTGCGCTGCATACAGCGTGCGCTGCGCATCCAGCCGCACCAGATTGCTGTCCAGACCGGCGTCGTAGCGCGCCTTCGCCAGACGCTCGGCATTGGTCGCCGCTTCCAGCAGGGCCTGGCTGGCATCGACCTGTTCGGCCAGCGTGGCCGACAGCGCCAGCGCGTCGGCAACCTCGCGGAAGCCGTTCTGGATCGCCTTTTCGTACTGTGCCAGCGCGATATCGCGATCCGCCTGCGCCATGCCGAGCGCGGCCCGCAGACGCCCGCCCTGGAAGATCGGGATGTTGATCTGCGGGATGAAACTCCAGACCGTGGTGTTGCTCTCGAACAGGCCGGAGAGTTCGGTACTGACCGAACCGATGTTGCCGGTCAGCCTGATCGACGGGAAGAACGCGGCCCGCGCGGCGCTGATGTTGGCATCGGCACCGAGCAGACGATGCTCGGCGGCGATGATGTCCGGACGGCGCAGCAGGACTTCCGCCGGCAGGCCTTCCGGCAGCTGACCCAGACCAACCACGTCCTGGACCATGCCATCGGGCAGCAGGCGCGGCTCCAGCGTGACCCCGGCCAGCAGGTTCAGCGCATTGATATCGCGCTGCACCAGACCGGAAATCCGTGCCACGTCGGCACGTGCCGAAGCCACCTGGGTGCGGGTCTGTTCCAGCACCAGCTGCGATATCGCGCCCAGTTCACGCCGCGCCTGGTTCAGTTCCAGCGATTCCTCGTAGGTGGCCAGCGTCGCCTGTGCGATACGCAATTGCTCGCGGTCGGCGGCCAGGGTCAGCCACAGATTGGCGACTTCGGCCACCAGCGCCAGTTGCGCGCCGCGCTGCGATTCCTCGGTCGCCAGATACTGCTGCAACGCAGCCTGGCTGAGGTTGCGCACGCGCCCGAACAGATCCAGTTCGAATGCGGTGACACCCAGACCCACGCTGTAGGTTTCCGATTCCAGCGCCGGATTGTCGGCCCCGACGCGCTCCATCTGCGCGTTGATGCCGAGGTTCGGGAAGCGATCGGCGCGCTGGATGCGGTGCTGGGCGCGGGCGCGATCCACGTTGAGGATCGCCACGCGCAGATCGCGGTTGTTGTCCAGCGCCAGCCCGACCACTTCCTGCAGACGTGGGTCGGCGAAGAAATCGCGCCAGCCGATATCCGGCAGCGCTGTCGTGGCGCCCTCGCCTGCAACCCCGGTGCTGGCCGGCAGTGGCCATTCGGTCGGGATCATCGGGTCCGCGTCGGCGACGCTGCCGCGCGGTCCGGGGGTGGCACAACCGGCGACGAACACCACCACGGCCGCGGCCAGTGCCCTGTTCAGAAACTTAGTCATGGCTGGCAGCTCCTTCCGACGTCGCGCCTTCGCGGGTCTTGTTGCGGTTGAAGATCAACTGGATCACGACAAAGAACAGCGGAATGAAGAACACGCCCAGCGCAGTACCCACCAGCATGCCACCCACGACGCCGGTACCGATGGCGCGCTGCGCACCGGAACCTGCGCCGGTGGCGATGGCCAGCGGCAACACGCCCAGACCGAACGCCAGCGACGTCATGATGATCGGACGCAGACGATCACGAACCGCGCGCATGACGGCGGCGATCAGCTCCATACCGCTTTCCAGGTTGGCCTTGGCAAACTCCACGATCAGGATGCCGTTCTTGCTGGTCAGGCCCACCGTGGTCAGCATCGCCACCTGGAAGTAGACGTCGCGCTCCATGCCGCGGAAGGTGTTGGCCAGCACCGCACCCAGAATGCCCAGCGGCGCCACCAGCAGCACCGCGGTCGGTACCGACCAGCTTTCATACAGCGCGGCCAGACACAGGAACACGATCAACAGCGACAAGGCATACAGCAGCGGCGTCTGGGCACCGGCTTCACGCTCCTGGTACGAGACCGCGGTCCACTCGATCGCAAATCCCGTAGGCAGCTGCTCCGCCAGGCGCTCGATTTCCAGCATCGCATCGCCCGATGCCACGCCCGGCGCGGCCTCACCCTGGATTTCTACGGCGGGAACACCGTTGTAGCGTTCCAGACGCGGCGAACCCCAATCCCAGGTCGAGCTGCCGAAAGCACTGAACGGCACCATTTCGCCCTGGTTGTTCTTGACCGACCACAGATCAAAATCCTCCGGCGTCATGCGGAACGGTGCATCGGCCTGGATATAGACGCGTTTCACACGGCCGCGATCGACGAAGTCGTCGATGTACTGCCCGCCCCACGCCGCCGCCAAGGTTGCGTTGATGGCGTCCTGGGACAGCCCCAGCGCCCCGGCCTTGGCCACGTCGACATGGATCCGCAACTGCGGCGTGTCCTCCTGCCCGTTGGGGCGGACATTGGCTAGCAGCGGGCTGCCAGCGGCCATGCCCAGCAGCTGGTTGCGTGCCGCGATCAATGCATCGTGACCTTGCCCGGCGTTGTCCTTGAGGTAGAAGGCGTAACCACTGGCCACACCCAGTTCCGGCATCGCCGGAGGCGCGAACACGAAGATCATCGCGTCCTTGATCTGGCTCAGTGCCGCCATGCCACGGCCTGCCACGGCCTCGGCGCTCTTCTCAGCGTCGCCACGTTCCGCCCAATCGGTCAGCTTGATGAAGGCCATACCGGTGTTCTGCCCCATGCCGGCAAAGCTGAAGCCCTGGACCGCGAACACCGATTCCACGATGTCCGATTCGTTTTCCAGGAAGTGCTTCTCAAGCTGCTCGATCGCCTCGATCGTGCGTTCCTGGGTGGCGCCAACCGGCGTCTGCACCATCGACATCAGCACGCCCTGGTCTTCATTCGGCAGGAACGAGCTGGGCAGGCGCGTGAACATCAGGGCCATGACCACGACCATCGCGACGAACACCGCCATGAAGCGCCACGGCCGCGCCAGGATGCCGCGCACGCCGCGCTGGTAGCTGCCGCTGGTGCGGTCGAAACCACGGTTGAACCAGCCGAAGAAACGCGCCAGCGGACCACGTCTGGCATCGTGGCTTTCGCCCTTCTTCAACGGCTTGAGCATCGTCGCGCAAAGTGCCGGCGTCAGCACGATGGCCACGAGCACGGACAGCGCCATCGCCGACACGATCGTGGCGGAGAACTGGCGATAGATGACGCCGGTCGAGCCGGACATGAAGGCCATCGGCACGAACACCGCCGACAGCACCACACCGATACCGACCAGCGCACCGGTGATCTGGTCCATCGACTTGCGCGTGGCCTCCAGCGGCGACAGGCCTTCCTCGGCCATGATGCGCTCGACGTTTTCCACCACCACGATGGCGTCGTCGACGAGCAGGCCGATGGCCAGCACCATCGCGAACATTGTCAGCATGTTGACCGAGAAGCCGAGCGCTGCGAGCACGCCGAAGGTGCCCAGCAGCACCACCGGCACCGCGATGGTCGGGATGATCGTGGCGCGGAAGTTCTGCAGGAACAGGTACATCACCAGGAACACCAGCACGATGGCTTCGATCAGCGTTTTGATGACGCCCTTGATCGAAACCTGCACGAACGGCGTGGTGTCGAACGGCACGACCGACTTCATACCGGGCGGGAAGAAGGGCTCGATCTCGGTCAGCGTGGCCTTCACCCGCGCCGCGGTATCCAGGGCGTTGGCGCCGGTCGCCAGCGAAATCGCCACGCCGGTAGCGGGCTGGCCGTTGTAACGCGACTGGAACTCGTAGCTTTCGGTTCCCATTTCGACCCGCGCGATGTCACCCAGCCGCAACGCCGAGCCATCCGGGTTGCTGCGCACGATGATGTCGCGGAACTGCTCCGGGGTCTGCAACCGGTCCTGTGCGTTGATCGTGGCGTTGATCTGTTGCCCGTCGATGGCCGGGGCACCGCCGAGCAGGCCCACCGCGACCTGCGCGTTCTGCGCCCGGATCGCGGCCGTGACTTCACCGATGGACAGCTTGTAGGCGTGCAGCTTGTTCGGATCCAGCCAGATGCGCATCGCGTACTTGCCGCCGAACACCTGGATGTTGCCGACGCCGGGCACGCGGCTGAGCGGATCGACGATATTGGCACCGACATAGTCGGCGATGTCGATGCGATCCATGCTGCCGTCTTCGGACACAAAGCCGATGACCTGCAGGAATCCGCTCATGGATTTGGCGACGTTGACGCCTTGCCGCTGGACTTCCTGCGGCAACAGCGGCATCGCCAGCTGCAGCTTGTTCTGCACCTGCACCTGCGCGATGTCCGGATCGGTTCCGCTTTCGAACGTGAGCTTGACCGTGGCAAAGCCGTTGGACGAGGACTGCGACGAGAAGTACATCAAGCCGTCCAGGCCGGTCATGCTCTGCTCGATGATCTGCGTCACCGAGTCTTCGAGCACCTGTGCCGAGGCACCCGGATAGGTGGCCCGGATTTCGACCGCAGGCGGCGCCACGCTGGGATACATCGACACCGGCAGATTGGTGATGGAAAGCGCGCCGGCAAGCATGATGATGATCGCGATCACCCACGCAAAGATGGGGCGATCAATGAAGAATCGTGCCATGAGGGCTTACTCCTGGCCGGTGCTAACGGCGTTGTCGACGGTGTCGGTGATCTGGACCGGAGCGCCGGGTGCGATCTTCTGCAGGCCTTCGATCACCACGCGGTCACCGGCGGCAAGGCCGGACTCGACCAGCCACTGATCACCAATGGTGCGGCTCACCACGACAGGACGCCGCTCGACGACACCGTCGGGGTTGACCACCATGGCACTGGTGTTGCCCTTGGGATCACGCGCGATCGCACGCTGTGGTACCAGCACTGCATCGGCCCGGATGCCGGCGGCCAGTTCGGCACGCACATACATGCCGGGCATCAGCACATGGTCCGGATTCGGCACTTCGATCCGCAGCGCAAAGGAGCCGGTGCTCGGATCCACCGCCACTTCGGAGAACTTCAACGTGCCCTGATACGGGAAGGCGCTGCCGTCTTCCAGCAGGATCGTCACCGGCATTGATTCGTCACCGCGCGAAAGACGCCCTTCGTCCAGCGAACGGCGCAGCTCGAGCAGCTCGGTGCTGGACTGGGTCACGTCCACATAGATCGGATCCAGCTGCTGTACCGTGGCCAGCGCCTGCGGCTGATTGGCCGTGACCAACGCGCCCGGCGTGACATTGGAGCGGCCGATGCGCCCGCTGATCGGCGAGGTGATGCGGGCATAGCCCAGCGTCACATTGGCGGCATCCAGAGCGGCACGGGCGACGCCGACATCGGCCTGGGCCTGGGCCAGCGCGGCGGTCGCATTGTCGTTGTCCTGCACGCTGACCGCGTCGATTTTCGCCAGCTCGGCGATGCGCTCGGCGGTCAGTTTGGCCGCGGCCAGGGTCGCCTGCGCACGCGCCAGCTGGGCTCGCGCGCTGTTCGCGGCGGCACGGTACGTGGCATCGTCGATCTGGTACAGCGGCTGGCCCTTCTGCACCAGTTCACCCTCGGTGAACAGGCGTTCGGCGATCAGTCCACTGACCTGCGGGCGGACTTCCGCCACCAGCCAAGCGTTGGTGCGGCCCGGCAGTTCACGGGTGAGCGTGACATCCTGCGCGCCAAGTACCGCGACGGTGACGGCCGGCGTGGGCGGTGGGCCGCCCTGCTCTTCCGGACTGCATGCGGTCATTGCGACAGCGAGCGCGGCAATCAGCGACAGGGCGAGCTTGCGGGGGAACGTGGCCATGGGGCTACCTTCTTGTTGGGTGCTGGAAAAGGATACGCCCAGGCCGATGGCAAGCGGCGCTGGGCGTTCATGGTTGACTCGTGTAATATACATACATGTATGTATGTTGGTCAAGAACCATTCCCAACACGATGTTCATGGGAGAGTTGAAAATGGCACGAAGAACAAAGGAGGACGCGCAGGAAACCCGCGAGGCGATCCTCGACGCGGCCGAGGACTGTCTGGTGGAATCCGGTGTCGCGCGCACCAGCCTGGAAGCTATCGCGACCCGCGCTGGCGTCACCCGGGGCGCGGTGTACTGGCACTTCAAGAACAAGGCCGAAGTGGTCGATGCGGTGGTGAACCGTGTCAGTTTGCCGTTCTATCACGGGCTTGAGCGCGTTTCCCGTGCCGATGGCACTACCCCGCTGCGCGATCTGCGCGAAATGCTGCGTGCGTCATTTTCCGACCTTGCCAATACGCCACGGGTACGCTGTGTAATCGAGGTCATCGAGCTGCGCAGCGAAGTACCGGCCGAAGGCGATGCGATCAGCGATCTGCGCAAGGCCGGCATGCGCAAGACCCATGCGCGGATTTCGGCCGCCTTCGCGCGCGCCGCAGCACTGGGCCAGTTGCGTCCGGACATGGATCCGGAGAGCTGCGCGCGCAGCCTGCACTTCGTGATCTTCGGCGCCCTGCGCATGTACCTGCTGGATCCCGAACATATCGATCTCAAGCGCGACGGTCTGGCCGCGATCGACCTGGCGCTGCGCGCCGTCGCCAGCGACCCCGCACATCTGGAGCCGGTGGCCTGATCGCCGCTACGGATGACACGCTTCCGCCCCACTCCTTTGCCCATGCACAACCCACCTGTCCGCGCCCGCTTGCTGAATCTGGGCCCTATGGCCCAGCTGCGCGCCGGAAAATTGTCGGTGCGCCTGTCCCGGCTCGGCGTCGGCCTTGCCCTGTATGGCGTGTCGGTAGCGATGATGATCCGCGCCGCCATCGGTGCCTCGCCCTGGGATGTGTTCCACCAGGGTCTGGCGCGGCACCTGCCGCTGAGTTTCGGCGTGGTGATGGTGCTGGCCTCGATCGCGGTGCTGCTGATCTGGATTCCACTGCGCCAGAAGCCGGGCCTGGGCACGATCGCGAACACGCTGATGATCGGCCCGTTCGCCAATCTGGGCCTGGCGCTGATCGCCACGCCGGATGCACTGTGGGCACGCGTGCTGCTGATGCTCGGCGGGGTGCTGCTGTGCGGTTTCGCCACCGGCCTGTATATCGGCGCGCAGTTGGGCACCGGCCCGCGCGATGGCCTGATGACCGGGCTGGCCCGTCGCAGCGGCTGGCCGATCCGACGAGTACGCACCCTGATCGAAGTGGCGGTGCTGCTGGCCGGCGTACTGCTTGGGGGCGTGGTCGGCGCCGGCACCCTGGTGTTCGCGCTGGGCGTGGGGCCGGCGACGCAGTATTTCCTGCCACGCCTGGTGGTGCCGCTGGAAATTGCACCTCCCGCCAGCGCGCAGCACGCGGAAACCTGAGCAACGAAAACGGGGCCCGCAGGCCCCGTCCGTCTCGTCCCTGAGAACACCCGGATCAGTGTGCCGGGCTTACATCTACCCGGACCTGCAATTGCGGGCCGGGCGGATGCTCGGTCACGGTCTGATATAGCCGGCCGTGATAGCGGTAGGTGACCTCGTAACCGGTGACCTGCTCGTACTGCTGATAGTGGGCCTGCGGTTCGCAGCGGCGTTCGTAACGGGTGTAGCTGCGGCCCGGCACGTAGTGGCCGCCCTGTGAGTCGCGCACCAGTTCGTAACCCAGCATCGCACCGGCGGCGGTGGCCGCGTGGCGCCCGCGACCATGCCCGAACTGGTTGCCGATCACGCCACCGATGATGCCGCCGACCACGGCCGGCGCGCGTGGACGGTCGTGGCGCACATAACGGTCCGGCTCATGGTGGACCACCGGCTCGTCCCAGCACTGCTGCTGGTAAGACGGTTTTTCGATCATCCGGATCAGCGGTTCGACCCGCACCACTTCGGCCCAGTCATAAACCGGTTCGACATCCTGGCGCCAGCCCTGCGCAAGCGCGGCTCCCGGCAGCGCCAGCGCCAGCAGTATGGCGCCACTCAATACAAGGATGATCGGCATGCGCATCGTGGTTCTCCTGCAACCTGGCCGTTATGGCTCCCAGGCACGCTAGGCATCAGGCACTTAATCGGTTGTGAACTTGTCCGCGTGATTCAAACCGCAGACAGCCTCGCACGGGCGGGCAGCTGCCTATACTCGCGCCCGTTTGCGCCATCCAAATCCACAACCGATGCAACCGCTGCCGCCCGCCCGCTTTGTACTGGCCTGCCTGTTGGCGGCGATGTCCTGCGCGCTACCGGCCCAACCCGAGGTCGATGCCCGGATTGAAGCGGAGCCCGAACTGGATGCCGCCGATCTGGTGATGCCGGCGCTGCTGCACGGTCCGGATTATCGGGTCGATCCGGATGTGCCCGTGGTGGGCTACCAGGCCCGCTTCCTGATCCGCACACCCTGGGGCCAGATTCCTGCCGAAAGCCGCGAGATGCTGGCGCTGCGCATCGCCGAAATGCCGGCGGTGGAAGCCCTGCATGACGCCTCGGTCAGTGAAACACTGGCACAGGCGAGTACCGAGGCGGCCACCGCACTCGGGCGCAGCGCGGCGCGGATCGCGCGCCAGCCGCTGGCCACCGTGACCGGCCTGCCCGGCGGCGTGGCGCGCTACTTCGTGCGCCAATGGCGCAAGCTGGATCAGCGGGCCACGCGCCTGGGCGACCGCATCCAGCGCAGTCTTGGCGAGGACGGCAATCCCTATTCCGACGCGGAAGGTCCGCTCACCGCCACCCGCGTTTCCGATCCCGAACCGCGCCCCTGGTACCGCAAGCCGGTGCGCGAAACCTCCCGGCTGGTGCGCAGCGAGCTGGGCTACAGCCGCGCCCGGCGCGAACTGGCGCAAAAGCTGGGCGTCGATCCGGCTACCAGCAATCCGCTGCTGCGCCCGCGACTGGATGCATTGACCTGGGCCAGTGCCGGCGGACGCACGCTGGGCTCGCTGGCACTCGGCGGATTGGACGGCGGACTGGAAGACATGGTTGGCCATGTCGGCCAGATCGACGAGGTGGTCTGGACGCTTGATCCGGACGATCTGCTGGCGCGCAACGAGGCGCGACTGTCGGCCCATTGCCAGGACGCACGGCAACGTCGCCGGTTTTTCCGCCATCGCCCGTTCACGCCGGCGCTACAGACACGGATGGTGGAACTGCTGCACGATCTGGCGCCGGCGGAAGGCTGCGAGGCCCTGCTGGATGTGGCACTGATGAGCGGGGATGAAGTGGAAGCACGCTTCCTGATCAATACCTTGCGCCTGACCGCGGCCTACCTCGGCGACGCCCGGCGTGGCATCCGGCTGGTGCCGATTGGCGCCACGCTGGAAATCCACACCGCCAGCGGCGAATGCCTGCTGCCGCTGCCGGTGGACCATCTTTCCTGGACGTTCCAGGTGCGTGATTTCTTCGACGCGGCCCCTGCACCTTGCGTGCAGGGCACCGTACTGACATCCGGCGGCATCAGCCGGCTGGCGCAACGCCAACTGACGCAGCGCGGCTACAGCCTGGTGCAGCACCTGCCCTGGCCGGATGCGCCCGCACTGGGCTTTTCGCCTTCGCAACCGGAGGCGGCGCTGCCACGGGACAGTGTCCATTCGCGGGATTGAACCGGCGGAATTGAACCGGAGGTTTCCCCTCAGGCCGCCGCTTCGCGTGCAGCCACGGCACGGCGTGCGCGCACCGCGCGATCCAGCCGTTCCAGCACCGCGACCGAATCCTCCCAGCCGATGCAGCCGTCGGTGATGCTCTGCCCGTAGACCAGCGGCTGGCCATCGATCTGATCCTGACGCCCAGTCACGAGGTGACTTTCGACCATGACGCCAACCACGCGGCGTTCGCCGGCTTCCAGCTGGGCGGCAATATCGTCGATCACCGCCGGCTGGTTTTCCGGCTTCTTGCTGCTGTTGGCATGGCTGGCGTCGATCATCAGGCGCGGGCGCAGGCCGGCCTTCTCCAGCACCGCGCTGGCGGCTGCGACACTGGCGGCATCGTAATTGGGCTGGCTGCCGCCGCGCAGAATGACGTGGCAATCACCGTTACCGGCGGTCGCCGCGATCGCGGTGCGACCATCCTTGGTGACGGCCAGGAAATGATGAGGATGGCCGGCGGCCTGGACCGCGTCGACTGCGATCTTCACATTGCCGTCGGTGCCGTTCTTGAAGCCGACCGGGCAGGACAGCCCCGAAGCCATTTCACGATGCACCTGGCTCTCGGTGGTGCGCGCACCGATCGCGCCCCAGGCCACCAGATCGGCCAGGTATTGCGGCGTGATCATGTCGAGGAACTCGCAACCGGCCGGCAGGCCCAGCGCATTGATGTCGCGCAGCAGGCTGCGCGCTAGCACCAGTCCTTGGTCGATGCGGAAACTGCCGTCCAGGTACGGATCGTTGATCAGGCCTTTCCAGCCAACCGTGGTGCGCGGTTTTTCGAAGTAGACCCGCATCACCACTTCCAGCGTGTCGGCGAAGCGCTCGCGCTCGCGCAGCAGGCGGCGGGCGTAGTCCAGCGCCGCGACCGGATCGTGGATCGAGCACGGCCCAATGACCACGGCGAGGCGATCATCGCGCCCGTGCAGGATGTCGTGCAGGCCGCGACGGCTGCGGGCGACAGTGTTCGAGGCCATGTCATCGCAGACCACTTGCGAGATCACATCGGACGGCGTCGGCAGCGGCTTGATCTGGCGAATGCGCAAGTCATCGGTATGACGGTTCATTTCTGGTTGCTCCTGGGGTGGGTGCCAGGCTGGCGGCAACAAAAAAGCCGCCAGGGGCTGGCGGCTTTGGGGATTCTTGTTTGCGGTCTTGTCAGGACGCGCACACACCACGCAGCGCCAGCGGCTTGTGCAGGCGATAGAAAAAGTACCAATAGCGGCGGGCGACGGTGTGCATGGCGAACATCAATACCACAGGCGGATGGCAGTTGGAACCGTCGCGTGCAATTTTCTGCCGTTTTCCCTTTATAGATGGCGAATTTTGCAATCCACATGCGCACATTTCCTCTACAACAGCACAATCGTGATCGAAAAACGCAGCCTGCAAGACGGGATCGGATTGCCCGCCGGAACTGCGTAGAATCCGCACATGGCATCGCACCGCCCTTCCCTGCAACGTTACTTCCTGTCCGGCCTGATCACGCTGCTGCCGCTGTGGCTCACCGTGATCGTGTTCCGCTTCGTGTTCGTGCTGCTGTCGGACATCAGCCGGCCCTGGATCACGCCGCTGCTGGCCAGGCTGGCCAACCAGTTTCCGCTGACGCTGGGCTGGCTCGGCGCACCGTGGGTGCAGACCGCGCTGGCGCTGATCGCCACCTTGGCGGTGATCATCGGCGTGGGCGTGATGGCGCATCGCGTGCTCGGGCAACGCCTGCTGCGCTGGTTCGAAGCCGGCATCCAGCGCGTGCCGTTGGCCAATCTGGTCTACGGCGCGGTGCGCAAGCTGATCGACATACTGCAAACCCAGCCGGAAGGCGCGCAGCGCGTGGTGCTGATCGACTTCCCGCACCGCGACATGAAGGTCATCGGCTTCGTCACCCGCGTACTGCGCGAGGAAGGCAGCGAGCGCGAACTGGCTGCCGTCTACGTGCCGACTACACCGAATCCGACCTCCGGCTATCTGGAGGTGGTGCCGGTGGAAAGCCTCACACCAACCGACTGGAGCGTCGATCAGGCGATGAGCTTCATCATCTCCGGCGGTGCGGTCAGCCCGGAAACCATCCCGTTCACGCGCAGCGCCGATCGCAACGCGGCGACCACGCCGGATGAAGCCGCGACCACAGCCACCGCCGACGGCAACACCCCGCCAGCCGCCTGAAACAGCCAGCCGCCCCGGCTATTCAAAGCCGTTTCCGAAGATCCGCAGCGACGCCAGCCAGCGCACCTCCACCATGCCGCCATCCTCCAGCATGGCGCGCGCCCGCAAATGCTGTGCAGCCGCGCCACCTGGCGGTGAATAACCACCGAGTTGCCAACCATGCGCCACCGCGTCCATCGCGCCGACGGGGACGAAGTCAATGCCGTCATCCGACGCTTCCAGTACCGGCGTGGAGGCCAGCAACGGTACGTATCCGCTGCGCCACCATGTTACGGTGCTGCCGCTGGCCTCCAGTTCGTCCTGGCTGGCAGCTGCAGGCGGCTGGATCGCGAACAGGTTGGGACGCGGCAGATTGAAGAAGCCACCGACCAGCATCCGCCCGCCGGCCTCCATCGCCAGCGCCATGGCGTAACTGTCCATCAGCATCTCGGGAACACCGGTATCGCGCAGGCCGTTCTCAAACAGCACCGCGACCCGTGCGCTGCCGGATGCATTCCCGACCCAGCTCCAGTCACCGGAAACCACGATGCGGCCATCCAGCAGTGGCCGGATCTGTCGCACCTTGCCGCCGTAACGCAGGCCGGCATCGACAAAGCCCTGGTCGAGGCTGCCATTGATGTTCAAGCGCGCGATGTAGGGCCGGACCGCGTCGCCGACTTCGCCGAAAGCACCGCCGACCAGAATCCTGCCGTCGGCCTGCAGGGCCAGGGTTTCGACCTGGCCGAGGATCTGAGGATCGGCAAATCCCGTGTCCAGCCCGCCGTTGCTGGTCAAGCGTGCGACGGCTGCTCGCGGCTGGCCGTGCACCTCATCGAACCAGCCACCGATCAGGATCCGGCCATCGGGCTGCAGCACGATGGCTTCCACCTCACCCTCCAGTTGCGGATCGGCAAACCCCGCATCGAGACCGCCATCGTCGCTGAGCCGCGCCAGAAAACGCCGTGCACTGCCATCGACCTGGTCAAAGCGCCCGGCGACCAGCACCTTGCCGTCCGGCTGCACCGCCAGACGGCGTACGCCGTCATCCAGATCGGCCTGGAAATCGCTGTCCACGCTGCCATCGTCGTGCAGCCGCACCAGATGCCATCGTGTGGGGCCGCCAACCGTTTCGAAATCCCCGCCCACCAGGATGCCGCCGTCGGGCGTCAGGCCAAGCGCATCGACGCGGCCGGAGAACACCGGCGGCAAAAAATCCGCATCCAGACCGCCATCGGCATGCAGCCGCGCCAGCCCGCCGCGTGACTGGCCGTTGACGCTGGAGAACTCCCCGCCGATCAGGATCCTGCCTCCAGGCGCCACGATCACCGCGTTGACATCGCCATTGACCTGCGGCGCGAACAGCATCTGCGCATGGGTGGCTGGCGCCGTTGTCGTCGACAGCATCATCGTCAACATCATTGCCCGCCCCCGGGCTGAACCTGGATATTTCCGCTTCATACCGCGACCGCCTTTCGTCTGGGCCTTCTGCTGAAGGCGCAGAAACGCGGAAAACCGGCTCATAGATCACGCAGGGAACAAGCGATGGGACGCCCGCGACGCGCATCCGCGCATCGCGGGCGCCGGTGCTTCAGTCTGTGTTGGCGGCAGATTCGCGTGGCGGAGCGTTCTTCACATAGCGGTTGAACCAGTCCAGCATTTCGGCCACGAAATGCTCATTGGATTCGCGCGCGGCGAACCAGTGCGGCTCATGCGGCAGCATCACCAGACGCGCAGTGCCGCCATGTCCGCGCACCGCCTGGAACAGCCGTGGTGACTGGGTCGGCTCGGTGCCGGGATTGGCATCATCGCTGCCATGCACGATCAGAATCGGCTCGTTGATCTTGTCGGCGTGGAAGAAGGCCGAACTCTGGTCGTAGGCCTGGGGCGCCTTCCAGAAGGAACGGCGCTCGTTCTGGAAGCCGAACGGCGTCAGCGTCTTGTTGTAGCCACCGGCACTGGCCACTCCAGCGCGGAACAGGTCGGTATGGGCCAGCAGATTGGCGGCCATCAGCGCGCCGTGGCTGTGGCCGGTGACACCGATGCGCTCCGGATCGACCACGCCGGTTTCCACCGCCTTGGCGACCGCCGCGTCGGCGTTGGCCACCAGCTGTTCCAGATAGGTGTCATAGGCGTTCTGCGGATCACCGACAATCGGGAACGCCGCGTTGTCGATGATCGCGTAGCCGGCCAGCAGCAGCAGGCGGTAGTTCGACAGGCGGGTGAAGGTCTGTTCGGACCCGCGCACCTGCCCGGCCTGTGACGGATCGGCGTAATCCATCGGGTAGGCGTACAGAATCGCCGGCACGCGCGTGCCTTCCTGGTAACCGGGCGGGGTGTAGAGCGTGAACGACAGCGCCACACCGTCCTCACGGGTGTACGTGACCAGACGCTTTTCGATCTGCCGCACCAGCGGCGTCGGATCCGGGAACTGCGTCACCGCGATGGCCTGCGAGGCGAACGCGGCCTCACCTTCAGCCACATCGGCCAGCGCTTCGCCGATCTGCCGTACGAAGGCGTTCGGCGGGCTGCTGGGCGATTCGTGCCAGGTCAGCAGGCGCGAGGGTTCACCCGCGAACCCGAACACGCGCTCGTAGGCATCCGCAGCGCTGCGGAACAGGCGTTGGGTCTGACCACTGGCCAGCTCGTAGCGGTCGAGAAATGGGCGATCGCCGGCCGGCGAGGCGCCGGCGCCGCTGAGGAACAGCGCGCCGTCGTGTTCACGCAGTACCGCCGCGCCGTTGGGCAATCGGCGCATCATCGGATTGCCCGGGTGCGCGTAGCGTTCGTCCAGCGACAGATCCCACAACACGCGCGCCGGCGCTTCCGGATTTTCCACGTCGACCAGCGAGACGGTGTACCAGCGCCGGTTCGCATCGAACTGCGCCAACAGCGCCTGCGAGCCCTGCTCGAACCACGACAACCCGGCATAGCGCTGCGCGGTGCGCGCGATCTCCTGCGGCTGGCCCTCGAACGGTGCGCGCCACATCAGCACGCGATCACGCTGCGGCACATCGTTCTTCCAGTCGCCGCCGTCCAGCGCTTCGGCGAACAGCAGCGTGGCCGGCTCGTTCGCACGCCAGCTGTGGCCACGCGGCCCGGTCGGCACACCGCGCACCGGCACGCTCTCGGCCTTCGGCAGCGAAGCGATCAGCTGCGACTTGCCACTGTACAGATCCAGCACCGCGACATCGCGTGCGAAACGGCCCCAGGTGGTGACATAGGAATACGGACGCTTCAGCGTTTCCACCAGCACATGGCGGCCATCCGGTGCGGCATCGACATCGCCGATCACCGCTGCTTCGCCGATGCGGGTGAGCTTGCCATCGGCCACATCGACCCGCACCAGCCGGGCGCGGGCGTAGTAGTCGAACAGATCCTCGTCCTCCGGGCTGCCGAGCGTGTCGCGTGCCTCGTAGGTGCTGCTCTCGCCGCCGCCTTCGGTTGCGTCCTTGATGTCCGGGCCCGGCGGCACCGCCGACTTGACCGGCGCCGGACCGCGTTCGGCCGGCACTTCCTTGACCAGCAAGGCCTGCTGCGCACCAAGCCATTGCAGTTCGCTGCCCAGGATCGTATTCAGATGCACGCCGTCGATGCGCCAGGCCTTGCCGCTGGCGGCCTCGCCCAGCCACAACTCGACGCTGCTGTCGGTGGTGTTGCTGAAGGCGAAATGACGGCCATCCGGCGACCAGCTGGCCATGCCCGGACAGGCGCCTTCGGGCAGCTTCACCGGGGTTTCGCGGCGGCTGGCCACGTCCACAAGACTGAAGCCTTCCAGGCAGGCGCGGATGCCGTAGCCGCTGGACATGTCATGGCGGGTGTGGGCGCGTGGTTCGATCCGCACCCCGGCCAGCGCCAGATACGGCTCGGCGACGCGCTCGATCGACGGGTATTGGCCCTGCTGCACCAGCAGCAGCGTGGTGCCGGTCGGATCCAGTTGCGGCTGCGGCAGCAGTGGCGCACGCATCACACCCAGCAGCGGCTCGGGCGGCTGCTGGTACTGGGCCTGGGCATGACCGGCAGCGAACAGCAGCACGCTGGCGGCAAGTACGCGGCAAACGGGCATCCGGATTCTCCTTGGCGGTGGCGGAAGCGCCAGCCTAGTGCATCCGGATGCCGCCGCAATGGGCCGCAAGGCATGGCACCCCGGCGCAGGAAACGCCGGCGCGAACCTCAGTCAGACTTCAGGAGTATTGGTCAACAACTTGACAACACTGGAAAAATCCAGCCAGCCGTTACCCACCTTGCTGTTCATCGAATACAGATTGCGGGCCAGCTCGCCCAGCGGCACCGCGCTGCCGATACCGATATCGCCGCCATATCGGTGACAGCGCACCGGTACAGATCAGGCACCCTTCGGGAACAGCACGACGCCGGGCAAGCCTTCGAAGTGGGCATCGCAGGTCAACAGCTCCGCTTCCTGATGCCTTGCTGTGGCATAGACGATGGCGTCGGCGGTTGCCAGTTTGTGTGCACGGTGCAGATCGGCGGCCAGCAGCGCGATGCCAGTGGCCAGCGGCACCACCACGCATTTCTGGGTGTAGGCGATCATCTGGTCGGCCTGCTCTTCGCCGACTTCACGCACCAGCCATTTGGACAGCTCCAGTTGCACGATGGTCGGCACCACACATTGCGGCTTGTCCGGAAATTGCGGACCGAGCTGCTGCCCGAGCGCGCTGCCGATGAGCCATTCGATCCAGGCCGAGGTATCGACCACGCGCAATGCAGCCGTCATCAATAGCGGTCCTCGCGGTCGCGGTAGCCTTCCTTGCGTGCTCCCTTGGCAATGCCGGCCAAGTCGTCCAGTTCGGGCACCGGCATTACCAGCACACCCTTGCCCTTGGGTATGAACACGAACTCCTGCCCGGCCTGCCAGTGCTGCTCGTCGCGCACGGCCTTGGGGATGGAAATCTGGAACTTGCTGGACAAGGTGGCGGTGACGCTCATTTCTTACCTCGCGGACATCGACCTGCGTTCGGTAAGAATACACATCTCCCGGCGCCGAGGCATCAGCCGATCCCCAAGCTGTGCCGAAAGCCGACCTTCCCAGCCACACCACTTCGTGCATGGCGGCCGCGCACTGCCATTCCGATGGCAGCCCGGTCATCGGGCTGCACGGCATCAGACTGAAGCCGTCCTCACACCGCTTCGACATCGGCCAGCATTTTGACGACGCTGGAAAAATCCAGTCCGCCATTGCCCGCCTTGCTGTTCATCGAATACAGATTGCGGGCCAGTTCGCCCAGCGGCACCGCGCTGCCGACGGCAACGGCCGCTTCGGCTGCCAGGCCCAGATCCTTGAGCATCAGGTCGTTGCCGAAACCGCCGGTATAGCCGCGCGAAGCCGGCGCATTCTCCAGCACACCCGGCCACGGATTGCAGACCTCGGTGGCCCAGCTGCGGCTGGTACTGACCGCCATCATCTGGGAGAGCGTGCTGGGATCCAGACCGTGCGCCACACCCAGTGCAATCGCCTCACCGGTGGCTGCCATGATCACGCCCAGCGCCATGTTGTTGCACAGCTTGGCGACCTGGCCGGCGCCGGCATCACCCATGTGGAAAATGTTCTTGCCCATCGCCGAGAGCACCGGGCGGGCACGTTCCAGCACCTGTGCGTCACCGCCGACAATGAAGGTCAGCGTTGCGGCAGCGGCACCTGCCGTGCCACCGGAAACCGGGGCATCCAGCATCTCCAGTCCGCGTGCTGCAGCGGCCTGCGCCACCTTGCGCGCCGAGGCCGGTGCGATCGTGCTGCAGTCGATCACCAGCGCCCCGGCCGGGATCTGTGTCATCAACCCGGCATCGCCCAGATACAGCGATTCGACATGGCGGCTGGCCGGCAGCATCGAGATCACGACCTGCGCCTCGCGCACCGCTTCAATGGCGCTGGCGGCAACACCGACACCGGCGGCGCGCGCGGTTTCCAGTGCGGCGGCGGAAAGATCGAAGGCCTGGACCTGGAAGCCGGCCTTGACCAAATTCGCGGCCATCGGACCGCCCATGTTGCCCAGACCGATAAATGCAATGCGCTGCATATGTGTATTCCCCGTGGCTAGGTTTCAGGTGGGATGAGTCAGTGTGTATCAACCAGATCGGCGAGCGGATGCGTGCCGCCCGGCCAGTCCGGTTCACGCAGGAAGGTGGCGGCCCATTCGCCATCGGCCCGGGCCAGTTCGGCCGGGTTCCAGCGCGGTGTGCGGTCCTTGTCGATCAGCAGTGCGCGGATGCCCTCGGCGAAATCGCCGTGCGCGGCGCAATGCAGTGCCACGACGTATTCCATCCGGAACACCTCGGCCAGCGACATGCCCTCGGCGCGGCGTTGCAGCTCGAAACCGAGCCGCAGCGAACCCGGCGCACCCGCCGCCATCGTGGCCTGCGCCGTCGCCAGCCAGGGTTCGTCGGCCGACGGCATGGCACTGATCGCGGCCACGATGTCTTCCAGCACCTCGCCTTCGCAGGCGGCGGCGATGGCCGCTGCGTGGCGTTGCAGCGGGCCGGGTTCCGGCGTGAGTGCGAAGCTCGCCAGCACCGCATCCAGCTGCGCGCCGGCTTCCTTCGACGAGGCCGACCATTCGGTGCGTTCCAGCGCTTCCAGCACATCGGCGCGGCTGGCTTCGGGCAGCTGCACATCGGCTAGACCAGCATGGATCGCATCGGCCGGCGACAGCATCGCGCCGGTCAGTGCGAGGAAGCGCCCGGCGCCGTCCGGTACCCGGTTCAGCAGCCAGCTGCCGCCGACATCGGGAAACAGGCCGACGGTGATTTCTGGAAATGCGAGTTTGGAACGCTCGCTGACCACCCGGTGGCTGGCGCCGGACATCAGCCCGATGCCACCGCCCATGACGATGCCATGCCCCCAGCACAGCACGGGCCTGGGGAAGGTGTGGATGCGATGGTCGAGGCGGTATTCGACCTCGAAGAACTCGCCGGCATAGGCGTTGGCGCGGATGTCCTGCTGCCCGGCTTCGCGGTATTCGAGCATGCTGCGGTAAAGCGAATGCAGATCGCCGCCGGCGCAGAAGGCTTTTTCCCCGGCGCCCTGCAGCAGCACCAGCGCGATGCCGACATCCTCGGCCCAGCGCTGCAACTGCGCATCCAGCAGATGCGCCATTTGCAGCGAAAAACCGTTCAAGGTGCGCGGCGCGTTCAGTGTGGCGATGCCGATACGGCGCCCGCCGGCAGCGCCGCGTTCTTCGAACAACACCGGCGCCGAATCGTCGTGGGTGGTCATGTCCTGATGCTCCTGCTGAAAACCACGGTGCGCATCAGCGCAGCTCGCGCGTGCTGCCCAGAAGATAACGCGACACGATCACCCGCATTACCTCGTTGGTGCCTTCCAGGATCTGGTGCACGCGCAGATCGCGCAACAGCTTTTCCAGCGGGAACTCGCGCGTGTAGCCGTAGCCGCCGTGCAGTTGCAGCGCATCGTTGACGATGGCGAAACCGGCATCGGTGGCAAAGCGCTTGGCCATCGCGCACCAGGCGCTGGCATCCTCGGCGCCGGCATCCAGCTTCATCGCGGCGGTATGCACCATCTGGCGCGCGGCCACCTGCTGGGTGGCCATGTCAGCCAGGCGGAACTGCAGCGCCTGGAAGTGCCCGATCGGCTTGCCGAACTGTTCGCGTTCGCCCAGATAGCTGCGCGCCTGGTCCAGCGCCGCCTGCGCGCCGCCGAGCGAACAGGCCGCGATATTGATGCGGCCGCCATCCAGCCCCTTCATCGCGAAGGTGAAACCCTGGCCTTCCTCGCCGAGGCGATAATGTTCCGGCACGCGCACCTTGTCGAAGGTGATGCCGCAGGTCGGCTGGCTGTGCCAACCCATCTTTTCTTCCTGCCGGCCGTAGCTGATGCCCGGCGCATCGGCCGGCACCGCGAACGCGCTGATGCCCTTGGGACCATCACCGCCGGTGCGCGCCATCACGATCAGCAGATCGCTGGAGCCGCCGCCGGAAATAAAGGCCTTGCTGCCGCTGATCAGGTAATCGCTGCCATCACGCACCGCGCGGGTCTTCAGCGAGGCCGCATCGGACCCGGCACCCGGCTCGGTGAGGCAATACGAGCCCAGCTTGCTGCCCGCGGTCAGCGCCTGACCCCAATCGTCCTTGAGCGCCTGGCTGCCCCAGGTACCCAGCATCCAGGTCGCCATGTTATGGATGGTGAAATAGGCCGCCGTCGAGGGACAGGCCACCGCCAGTTCTTCGAACACGATGGCCGAGGCCAGGCGCGACACGCCCAGCCCGCCGATGTCCTCGGGCGCGTACAGGCCGCAGAAACCCAGTTCGCCGCCAGCCGCGATCACGTCCTTGGGGAAATGGTGTTCAGCATCCCACTGCGCCGCGAACGGCGCCATGCGCGCCTGCGCGAACTCGCGGGCGGCTTCGCGGAAGGCCAACAGTTCCTCGTTCAATTGCAGGTCCATGCCGTCCTCACTTCAGTGAAATCGTGGTGTTGACGCCGTGGCTGGCGGTTTCATCGTCGAACCAGCGCGCGGTGACCGTCTTGGTCTGGGTGTAGAACAGCACCACCTGCTTGCCGTACGGGCCCAGGTCACCGAGCTTGGAAGCACGCGAGCCGGTGAAGGAAAACAGCGGTACCGGCACCGGAATCGGCAGATTGATGCCCACCTGGCCGACGTCGATTTCCTCCTGGAAGTGGCGCGCCGCGGCACCGGACTGGGTGAAGATCGCCGTGCCGTTACCGTTCGGGTTGGCGTTGACGATCGCAATGGCCTCGTCGAGGGATTCCGCCTCGAGGATCACCAGCACCGGGCCGAAGATTTCCTCGTCGTAGATGCGCATGCCCGGCTTCACGCCGGAGAAGATCGTCGGACCGACGAAGTTGCCCTGCTCGAAGCCGGGCACCTGCGGATTGCGGCCATCCAGTTCCAGCGTCGCACCCTGCTCCACACCCGAGGCGATCAGTGCCTCGATGCGCTCGCGCGCAGCGCAGGAAATCACCGGGCCGATATCGGTGCCCGGCTCGGTGCCGGCGTTGACCTTGAGCGTCTTCGCCTTGGCTACCAGGTCCGGAATCCAGCTGCGCGCCTCGCCCACCAACACTGCTGTGGACGCGGCCATGCAGCGCTGGCCGGCGGCACCGAACGCGGCTCCGGCCATGGCGTTGAGGGTCTGTTCCTTGTTCGCATCCGGCAGCACGATGGCGTGGTTCTTCGCGCCCATCATGCACTGCACGCGCTTGCCGGCGAGGCTGGCGCGGTTGTAGACGTGCGTGCCCACCTTGGTCGAACCGACGAAGGACACCGCCTTGATGTCGGCGTGGTCGCAGATCGCGTTGACCACGTCCGGGCCACCGTGCACCACGTTCAGCACGCCCTTCGGAATGCCGGCTTCCAGCGCCAGTTCCACCAGCCGCATCGTCACCAGCGGATCCTGCTCGGACGGCTTCAGCACGAAGGTGTTGCCGGTGGCGATCGCCATCGGGAACATCCACAGCGGGATCATCGCCGGGAAGTTGAACGGGGTGATGCCGGCGCAGACACCGAGCGGTTGCAGCAAGGTGTAGGTATCGACGCCGGTGGCCACGTTGTTGGCCAGCTCGCCCAGTTGAAGATTGCCGATGGCGGCGGCGTGCTCGACCACTTCCAGCCCGCGGAATACATCACCCTCGGCATCCGGCAGGGTCTTGCCCTGTTCGCTCGTCAGAATCGCGGCCAGCTCGGTCATGTTCTCGCGGATCAGCTGCTGGTACTTCAGGAAGATGCGGGCGCGGGTGCCGATCGGCGTCTTGCGCCAGGTCTTGAAGGCTTCCTTCGCGGAGGCAACGGCGGCATCGACTTCGGCAGCGGTGGCGAACGGCACCCGCGCCAGCACCTGCTGCGTGGCCGGATTCACGACATCGCGCCACTGCGTGGTGCTGGATTGGACAAAGGCGCCGTCGATCAGCAACGGCACGCTGGGGACGGAGGCGGGTGTGGCTGGCGCAGACATGGCAGATCTCCCGGGATCGCGGATTCGGAAAAGCCTTTCACAATATTGGCAAGCCGCCGATTGTGGAAGAGCCGGAGTGCCCGAATCCGGCTGCGGGCGTCATGTCGCAGGGCGGATCCGGTGCCCGGCCCGGCCTCAGGCCAGGCGCCGCTCCATACCGCGATCACCGTCACCCCGCCGGTGGTGCACGCGGGAAACGGGGGGTGCCATTTCCGCGTGGACCTTGACCGGCGCCGGCATTCCGGACGAGGACATTCCGCCTGCGGCGGCGGATTTCCCGCTCCGGAGCGGCTCACGCAAGGCGAATCCGGGCTCGGGAGGGGGCCGGCAGAAAAGGAAAAGGCGGCCATCGGGCCGCCTTCTCCATTGCAATGATGAGGCTGCGGATCAACCCAGTAGATGGGCCACGCCGCTGCGTTCTTCTTCCAGTTCGGCCAGGGTCTTGTCGATGGCCTGCTGGCTGAAGGCATCGATCGGCAGATCCTTCACGATGCGGTAACCGCCGTTTTCCGTGATGACCGGGAAGCCGAAGATCACGCCTTCCGGGATGCCGTAACTCCCATCGGAGGGCACGCCCATCGTCACCCATTCGCCATCGCTGCCCAGCACCCAGTCGCGGATGTGGTCGATGGCGGCGTTCGCGGCCGAGGCGGCCGAGGACAGGCCGCGGGCTTCGATGATCGCCGCGCCGCGCTTGCCGACCTTCGGGATGAACTCGTTGGCGTTCCAGTCGGCGTCGTTGATCTTGTCCTTCAACGAGGCGCCTTCGGCGGTGGCGAAGCGGTAATCCGGGTACATCGTCGGGCTGTGGTTGCCCCAGACCACGAGCTTGCGGATTTCGCCCACCGGCACGCCGGCCTTGGTGGAAAGCTGGCTCAGCGCGCGGTTGTGGTCCAGGCGCAGCATCGCGGTGAAGTTGTTCGGGTTCAGATCCGGGGCCGACTTCATCGCGATGTAGGCATTGGTATTGGCCGGGTTACCGACCACCAGCACCTTGACCTCTCGGCTGGCGACCTTGTTCAGCGCCCTGCCCTGCACGGTGAAGATCTCGGCGTTCTTCAGCAGCAGGTCCTTGCGCTCCATGCCCGGGCCGCGCGGCATCGCGCCGACCAGCAGGGCGATGTCGGCGTCCTTGAAGGCCACTTCCGGATCATCGGTACCAACCACACCGGCCAGCAGCGGGAAGGCGCAGTCTTCCAGTTCCATGATCACGCCCTTGAGCGCGGCCTGAGCCTTTTCCATCGGAAGTTCAAGCAGTTGCAGGATGACTGGCTGGTCCTTGCCGAGCATTTCGCCGGAAGCGATACGGAACAGCAGCGAATAGCCGATCTGGCCGGCAGCACCGGTAACAGCGACGCGAACGGGAGTTTTCATGGGGAGTTCTCCGTGGGAAGGGACGGCGTGCATGTGGGACACACCGCAGGTTTTGCCAGGTCCGACTGCGGCGTTCGCCGCGATGGGTGGGAAGCCGCCGCTGCCGGACCTGACCGGACAGCGGCGGCCGGATGAAACGGTCTAATCCAGTTCGGCGAAGAACGCCTGGATGCGGCTCAGCCCTTCGGCCAGGGCATCATCCGGGCAGGCGTAGGAAATGCGTAGCGCGCGCGGCTCACCGAACGCCGAACCGGGCACGCAGGCCACGGCCTTGGCATCCAGCAGCGCGTTGCACAGATCCACGTCGTTGCCGATCACCAGCCCGCTGGGGCCATGACGGCGACCGAAGGCGACGCTGATATCGGGGAAGGCGTAGAACGCGCCTTCCGGGCGCGGGCAACGCAAGCCCGGAATCTGCGCCAGCGCGGCCAGCACCACGTCGCGCTTGGCCGCGAACAGTTCGCACTGGCGCTGCGGTACATCCTGCGGGCCGGTCAGCGCCGCCGTGGCGGCGGCAGTGACCACTTCCGGCAGATTGGTGATGTGATTCGAGTTCAGCGTCACCAGCGCCTGCGCCACGTTTTCCGGCGCAGCGGCAAAACCCATGCGCCAGCCGGGCATGCCGTAGGTCTTGGAAAGCGAATCCACGACGATGGTGCGCTCGCGCAGCGCCGGCTCGAAGTGCAGCACGTTGTGATAGCCGACGTCGTCGAAAATCATCCGGTTGTAGATGTCGTCCAGCACGATCCAGGTATCCGGATGGCGCGCCAGCACCGCCGCCAGCGCCGCGATCTCATCGCGGTGGTAGACCATGCCGGTGGGGTTGGACGGATTGTTGAACAGGAACACCTTGGGCTTGTGCGCCAGCGCCGCGTCCAGCTGCGCCGGGGTTAGCTTGTAGTCCTGTTCCGGCGGGCAAGGCAGCGCCAGCTCCCGCGCCCCGACAATCGCCGCGATATCGGCGTAGGTGGTCCAGTACGGGGTCGGGAAGGCGATTGCATCACCCGGATCCAGCAGCGCTTCGGCCAGGTTGTACAGCACCTGCTTCGCGCCGATGCCGACGCACAGATTGCGGCGGCTGTAGCCGCTCAGGCCATTGCGTTCCAGATGCAGCAGGCAGGCATCCAGCAGCGCATCGTTGCCGCGGTTGGAACCGTAGTTGCCCGAATCCCTGTCCAGCGCGGCGCGCGCCGCCTCGTAGACATGCTCGCCGGGCAGGAAATTGGGCACGCCGATGGAGAAGCTGATCACGTCGCGGCCCTGCGCCTTCAGCGCGCGCGCCTTCTCGGCCACCGCCATGATCGCACTGGGTCGCGCCGCGCCCATGCGCTGTGCAAGTTGGGGCATTGATGGAATTCCTGTCGAAAATTCGCCGCAATCGGCCGGCCATTCTATCGCGGTTGCCGATCGCGCACCCACTGGACCTTGGTTTCAGGTGACAGGTTACGGGCACCTGTGCCGCCCCATCGCGCGGCCTTCCCAAAACCAGGAAAAACCCCGCCACATCAACGAAAAAGGGGATGACCGCGGCCATCCCCTTGCTGTTTCCGCGTCGGGAAACGTCTGGATCAGGCGCGATCCAGCGCCGCGTTCCACTGCGCCACGCGCTCTTTCTGGGCTTCCAGCAGCGCGCTGGCGTCACCGACGATGCGGATGGTTTCGATGCTGTCACCGCCCTGCACCGCGTCCACCACCTTCTGGTCATCGGCCGAGACGATCTTGCCGAACACGGTGTGCTTGCCATCCAGCCACGGGCAGGCCACGTGGGTGACGAAGAACTGGCTGCCATTGGTGCCGGGGCCGGCGTTGGCCATCGACAGCACGCCGGGCTCGTGGCTCAGCGATGGCGTGGTTTCGTCCTCGAAACGGTAGCCCGGGCCGCCGTTGCCGACGCCGTTCGGGCAGCCGCCCTGGATCATGAAATCCGGGATCACGCGATGGAAGCTCAGGCCATCGTAGAAGCCGCGCTGGGCCAGGTTGACGAAGTTGGCGACCGTCACCGGGGTCTGTTCCGGGGTCAGGGTCAGGTGGATCGTGCCGCGGGAGGTCACGATTTCAGCGCGCAGGTTGGACATGGGAGTTTCCTGAGGAATGGGCCGCGCATGGTAACCCGCAGCGGCGCCCGGGGCGATCAGACGCGGCGGCGCAGCTGTTCCAGCCCGGCCTCCAGCAGCGGCCGCAGCACGGTGTCCTGCAAGCGCGCGGCGCGTTCCGGCAGGTATTGCACGGCGGATTCCTCCATATAAGTGCACTGCGCCAGCTCCAGCTGCACCGCATCGATGCCTTCGGCCGGTGCGCCGTAGTGGCGGGTGATGTAGCCGCCCTTGAAACGGCCGTTGCAGACGTGGCTGTACTGGCTCTGCCCCGCCAGCACCTGCTCCAGTCGCGCCTGCAAGTCTGGCGAGCAGCTGCGGCCTTCGGCGGTGCCAAGGCTCAGATCCGGCAGCCGTCCTTCAAACAGGAACGGCAATTCGCTGCGGATCGAATGGCCTTCCCACAGCAGCACCCGCCCGAAGCGCGAACGCAGCCGCTCCAGTTCGGCACGCAGCGCATCGTGGTAGGGCTGCCACCAGGTGACCACGCGCTCGCGGATGTCCTGCGGCGAAGGCTCCTCGCCGGGCAGATAAACCGCTTCGCCGGAAAACTGCACCTGCGGGCACAGGCCAGTGGTGTTCTGGCCCGGATACAGCGAGACATCGTCCGGCGGCCGGTTCAGGTCCACCACGTAGCGCGAATGGGTCGGTCGCAGCACCGAGGCGCCCAGCTCACGCGCGAAGCCGTACAGACGCGAGACGAACCAATCGGTATCCGGCGCCTGCTGCGCCCTGGCGGTCATCCGCGCACGCAGATCGGCGGGAATCAGGCTGCCATCGTGCGGCAGGCTGACCAGCAGCGGCGCATCGCCGCGTTCCAGCTCGAACACCGCTGGCGTGGAGGATTCGGAGGACATGCGGACACCTGCTGAAGAGGGACAGCCGCACATCCGATGACGGGCGGCGACCTGCCCAGATTAGCGCCGGCGTGTCGTGCAGGCCATCAACTCAGGCGCCCAGCCGCGCCACATGCGCCTGCACTCCGAAATCCGGGACCCGCAGGCAGCGCCACTTGCCCCGCGCGGCAGCCGAAGAAGCCATGGATTCAGCGGCAACGCCCTACGATGATGCCTTCTGCTTTTCGGGCACCCGCAGCAACTCCTCGGCCATGCCCGGATGGATCGCGATGGTGGATTCGAAATCCTGCCGTGTCGCGCCCAGACGCATCGCCAGTGCAAAGCCCTGCAATGCTTCATCGAAGCCCTCGCCCATCGCGTGCAATCCGACCACGCGCTGTTCCGGTCCTGCGCACACCAGTTTGACGAACGCCTGCTGCGTCACCCCGGCCAGTGCGCGGCCCATCGGGCGGAAGCGTTTTTCGAACACCTGCACCGCATCGCCATGACATTCGCGCGCCTGCTTTTCGCTCATCCCGACACTGGCCAGCGGCGGCAGCGAGAACACCACGGTCGGCACATATCGCCGATCCACCGGCGCGACATCGGTATCACCGAACAGGCGTTCGGCCAGCACCCGCCCGGCCATCACCGCCATCGGCGTCAGCGCCGGATCGGTGCCGACATCGCCGACCGCGAACACGCCGGGAATGTTCGTGGCGTTGTGCGCATTGATGCGGATGTGGCCGCTGTCCTCGCACTCCACACCGACGCTCTCCAGCCCGATGCCGTCACTGTTGGGCCGTCGCCCGGTGGCCCACAGCACGCAATCGGCGGCGATGTGCTCTTCATCATCGAGCATCACCTGCAGCGCCTGGCCATCACGCCGCAGCCCAGCGACATGGCAGTCGTTCCGCACCTGGATGCCGCGTTGGGAAAGATCGGTGTCCAATGCGGCAACCAGATCGCGGTCGAAGCGTTCCAGCATCCGGCCGCGTACCAGCAACTGAACCTGGCTGCCCAACGCCTGCAGGATGCCGGCCAGTTCCACCCCGATATAGCCGCCCCCGATGATCGCCACGCGTTGCGGCGCGGCGCGCAGATCGAAGAAGCCACCCGAGTCGATGCCCAGCTCCGCGCCTTCCAACTGCGGCCGCGAGGCGCGCGCGCCGGTGGCGATCAGCACATGACGTGCCTTCAGCCGTTGCCCACCGGCCTGCACCAGCCCAGCATCCAGCAGTTCGCCACGGGCGCGGATGTGGGTGATGTCCAGTGCATCCAGCTGCCGGCGGTAGGAAGCGCGCACATTGTCGATATATGCCTGCCGGCGCGCGACCAGTTGCCGCCAGTCCTGCGGCGACGACAGCGAAAACCCGAACGCCTGCGCCAGCGGCTGCTGCCAGGCCAGTCCGGCCGCCATCCACATCGCCTTTTTCGGCACGCAGCCCAGATTGACGCAGGTGCCGCCCAGTTCCGCCGGTTCCAGTAGCGCCACGCGGGCACCGTGCCGGGCGGCGGCGATGCCGGCCGCCAGCCCGCCGGAACCGCCACCAAGCACCACCAGATCGAACGTGTCGGCCATGGCCGCCTTCCTTTTCCGTGCCGTGATGGCGACAGGCTAGCAGGCGATGGCGGCACCGAACGCCGGCGCTTTCCGGTTACAGCCGCTCGGCATCGTCCAGCACCTGCGGCATCGTGCCGGCGCTGATCGCAGGTTCGCGCTTGATCCCGGTGCGGTAGCGCCACCACAGCACGATCGCGATCAGGCACATCGCCAGCGACGCACCGGCCATGCCGAGCCGGTACGGCGCCAGCAGCGGCGCCACGATGCCAGCCAGCACC
This sequence comes from Denitratimonas organivorans, assembly GCF_037478135.1. Classification (NCBI taxonomy): domain Bacteria; kingdom Pseudomonadati; phylum Pseudomonadota; class Gammaproteobacteria; order Lysobacterales; family Lysobacteraceae; genus Denitratimonas; species Denitratimonas organivorans. The sequence goes on along the minus strand of NZ_JBBHDV010000004.1, from coordinate 71,932 downwards.
GCGTTGAAGCTCAGCCCGGTGAAGGCCTGCATTGAGGCCGCAGTGCCGCGCTGACGCGGGTACATGTCCAGCATCGCGATGGTCAGCAGCGGGAACACCAGGCCGATGCCGCAGGCATTGATCGCCATCGGCAGCACCGCCCATGGCACCTGCGGCGTATCGACCGAGAGGTTGTAGGCCAGGTTCAGCACCGCCGCCAGCAAGGACAGCGAAAAACCCAGCTTCGCGGTACGCGACTGGCTCATGCGTCCGGCCAGGCGCCCGGACAGGAACGAGCCGGTCATCAACCCGGCCACCATCGGCACGAACAGCCAGCCGAACTGCTGCTGGTTCAAACCCAGATAATCCAGCACCAGCACCGGCGCCGATGCGATATAGAGGAACAGCACGCCGAAATTGAAGCAGGCTGACAAGGCCAGCTGCAGGAAGCGCCGATTGCGCAGCACCGCCCAGCTGCCGCGCGCCAGCGAACCGGGCCGCAGCGGCGTGCGTGCCTGCGGCGGGTGGGTTTCCGGCAGCCAAATCAGGCAGGCGCCCAGTACCAGCAGGGTGAACATCGCGATTGCCCAGAAGATCGCATTCCAGTCCGACCAGCCCAGGATCCAGCCACCGACAATCGGTGCGATCGCCGGCGCCACCGAGAAGATCATCGTCGCCTGCGCCATCAGCTTCTGCGCCTCATCACCGTCCAGGCAATCGCGGATCAGCGCACGCCCGACGATCAGCCCAGCGCCGGCCGAAATACCCTGCAAAGCACGGAACACCAGCAGCCAGAACAGGCTGTTCGACAACGCCGCCCCGATCGACGCCAGGCCGAACAGCAACACCCCGACCAGGATCACCGGCCGCCGCCCCAACGCATCGGACAGCGGCCCGTGGAAGATGCTCATCAGCGCATAGGCGGCCAGATAGATGCTGACCGACTGCTGCACCGCCGCGTGCGAGGCGCCGAACTCGGCCTGCAATTCGGGGAATGCGGGAAAGATCGCGTCGATCGCGAACGGGCCGAACATCGAAAGCCCGGCCAGCAGCAGGGCCAGGCGCCACAGGAAGGCACGGGAATGGGATGGCATCAAAAACCTCCTTGTCCGGACGGCAGGCTGGGGTTCAACGCGCGAACACGCGGCGGCCGGCGACCCAGGTTTCTTCCACCTGCACCTGCCACAGCTCTTCGCTCGGGATACTGAAGATGTCGCGGTCCAGCAAGATGAAGTCCGCCCATTTGCCCGGCTCCAGCGTGCCGAGGCGGTCTTCCTGATGGGCCGCGAACGCGGCATCCAGCGTGAACGCACGCAGCGCCTGCTCCAGTGACAGGCGCTGCGCCGGATACCAGCCACCTGGCGGCCGCCCGCGATGGTCCTGGCGGGTGACGGCCGCATGCAGGCCATGGAAAGGATCGGGCGCTTCCACCGGAAAATCCGAACCGGCCGCCACCACCGTGCCCTGCGCCAGAAAATCCTGCCAGGCATAGGCGCCGAGGATACGTTCGGCCCCGAGCCGGTCCTGCGCCATGTTCATGTCCGAAGTCGCATGCACCGGCTGCATCGAGGCGATCAGCTGCAACGGCGCAAAGCGCGCCATGTCCTCACGCCCGACCACCTGCGCATGTTCCACCCGGTTGCGCAGCCCGCGCCCGCCGTGTTCGCGATAGGCCAGCGAGAACGCATCCAGCACCTGCCGGTTGCCGCCATCACCGATGGCATGCACATTCACTTGGAAGCCACGCGCCAGCGCCTTGCCGATCATCCCGGCCAGCGTGCGCGTGTCCTGGAACAGCAGGCCGTGGTTGTGCGGATCATCCGAATACGGCGCCAGCAACGCCGCGCCCCGGCTGCCCAGCGCGCCATCGGAAAACAGTTTCACGCTGCGTACCGTCAGCATGTCCTCGCCATGCGCCAGCAGCGGGCCGTCGGTTGCGATCACGTCGAAATCCTCGCCCACGCCATCGACCATCGCGTAGATGCGCGTTATCAGTCGCCCTTCGTCGGCACGCTGGCGGTACAGCGCAAAGGTGTCGGCATTGATGCCGGCATCGTGCACCGAGGTGATGCCCAGCCGCGCCAGTGTTGCCAATGCCGCATCCAGCGCAGCTTCACGCTCGGCCGCATCCGGTGCCGGCAGGTGCCGCGTGACCAGCGCCATCGCCGCATCGATCAGGATGCCGCTGGGCTCACCCTGCGCATCGCGTTCAATGCGCCCGCCGACCGGGTCCGGCGTATCGCGGTCGATGCCGGCGGCACGCAGCGCAGCCGAATTGGCCCAGCCGGCATGGCCATCAACGCGCACCAGCCAGACCGGGCGCTCTGATTCGATCTGATCCAGTTCCACCGCCGTGGGAAAACGCGCCAGCCCCCAGCGCACCTGGTTCCAGCCGCGCCCTAGCAACCAGCCACCCGGCGACTGCCGCGCATGCTCACGCACCGCATCCAGCGCCTGCTGCAAGGAATCCGTGGCGGAAAGATCGACCCGTCGCTCGCCAACACCCAGCCCCATCACATGGCCATGTGCATCGGTCAGGCCCGGCAACAGGGTGCGGCCACCGCCTTCATGCACACGCGCATCCGGCGCACGCGCCTGCAACTGCTGCTGCGTGCCGGTCGCCAGCACGCGCCCGCCTTCGATCAGCAAAGCCTCGAAACGCTGCAAGGCACCCTGCCCGTCCAGCGTGTAGCCGGCCACATCCACCACCAGCAACGGCTGCGCCTGCAATCCGGCGCACGGCAACACCCACACCAGCAGGCAACACAGGCGCAACAGCATCTTCGCGATATCCTTGGCAAAACAACGCGACACGATACCGCGTCCCAGCCCAACCCACGCCCAGCAGCCACAGCGCTGCCGCTTGCATCGAATCGAAAACCGCGCTCTGCATCGCCCGGCCGCCAACATGAAACCAAAGATCCTGATCACCGACCGTTTCGCGCCCGATGCTCTGCAGCGACTGCAAGGCGATGGCCGTTTCGACATCGTCCAGGGCGGTGATCCTTTCCAGCCACCGGCACAGCATCTGGCTGATGCCCACGCGCTGCTGATCCGCAGCCGTACCCGTATCGATGCCGCGCTGCTGGCACGCGCGCCGCAGCTGCGCGTCATCGTCACCTGCACCAGCGGCTTCGACCACATCGATCTTGCCGCCACCGCGCAGCGCGGCATCAGCGTGATGTTCACGCCGGGCGCCAACGCCGCATCGGCCGCGCAGCTCACGTGGGCGCTGATCCTGTCCTGCGCCAACGCGATCCCGCGTGCGGACGCGGGTCTGCGCGAAGGCGGCTGGTCGCGCGAATCGCTGGTCGGCATCGAGCTGGCCGGGCGCTGCATCGGCATCGTCGGGCTGGGCCGCATCGGCAGCCGCGTGGCGCGGATCGCGCAAGCCTTCGGCATGCAGGTGCTGGCCTGCGACCCATTCATCGACGCCGCCGTTTTCCATCAGCACGACGCCGAAGCAGTGGAACTGGATGAGCTGCTGCAACGCAGCCACGTCATCAGCTTCCATGTCCCGAGAACCGCGCAGACCCGCGCCATGCTCGACCGCGCCCGCTTCGCCCAACTGCGCCCGGACGCGATCCTGGTCAACACCTCGCGCGGCGGCGTCTTCGACGAAGCCGATCTGTGCCACGCGCTGCAACACGGCCAGCTGCACGCCGCCGGCCTGGACGTGTTCAGCCACGAACCGCTGCCGCCCGATTCCCCGCTGCGGCGCCAGCCCGGTGTCGTGCTGAGCCCGCACATCGGCGCCTACACCGAAGCCGCCTTCAGCAAGGCCTCCAACGAAGCTGCGGACAAACTGCTGGCCTTCTTCAATACCGGTGAAATCCGTGATCGATTACCACCAGAAGCGGCTTGGTATCCCGGCTGAACGTGCAGTACGCCTGACAAGCCGGCACCGGTCTTTCCGGCCCACGCTTTGGCAACAGCGACGTTGGTGGACATCTTCAAGGACGGCTTCGAACCCTGATGCCGTGCCCGGCACTCACGTGCGAATTCCCACGTGCGCGTGAGTGCCATTCGGGCAGAACCCATCCCTGTTCCTGCACATCCTCGGCCATGGCAGGATCAACAGCCGGTCGGCCCCGCCATCCCACCGGCGCAATAGAAACAGTCGCGCAAGGCGGCCTCCCGCCGCACAGCCTGCATGCACAGTGGCGTTCGCAGGCTTGCCACGATACGGCCCGGAAGCGCCGCCACCCTTGTCGCCATCCACGCCCGTGATGAAATTTCCGGGCTAGAATGGCCGACTGCCTTGCCCCAGTTTCCCGGCCTTGCCCATGTCCGATCCCACCCTTCCCGATTTCCACGGTTTCGAGCGCATCCCGCTGCACGAGTACGCCGAGCGTGCATACCTGGATTACTCGATGTACGTGGTGCTGGACCGCGCCCTGCCCTTCATCGGTGACGGGCTCAAGCCGGTGCAGCGGCGCATCGTGTATGCGATGAGCGAGCTGGGGCTGAACGCGTCTGCCAAGCCGAAGAAATCGGCGCGCACCGTCGGCGATGTGATCGGCAAGTTCCACCCGCATGGCGACAGCGCCTGCTACGAGGCGATGGTGCTGATGGCACAGCCGTTCTCGTACCGCTATCCGCTGATCGACGGCCAGGGCAACTTCGGTTCGGCCGATGATCCCAAGTCGTTTGCGGCGATGCGCTACACCGAATCGCGCCTGACCCCGATCGCCGAGGTGCTGCTGGGCGAACTGGGCCAGGGCACGGTCGAGTGGAATCCGAACTTCGACGGCACCCTGGAAGAACCGGCCTGGCTGCCGGCTCGGCTGCCGCATCTGCTGCTCAATGGCACCACCGGCATCGCGGTGGGCATGGCCACCGACGTGCCGCCGCACAACCTGACCGAAGTCGCGCACGCCTGCGTGCGGCTGCTCGATGATCCGGATGCCAGCGTCGCGGACCTGATGGAACACGTGCGCGGCCCGGACTACCCGACCGAAGCTGAAATCATCACCCCGGCCGCCGATCTGCTGAAGCTCTACCAGACCGGCCACGGCAGCATCCGCGCCCGCGCCGTCTACACCCGCGAACAGGCCAACATCATCATCACCGCGCTGCCCTACCAGGTCAGCCCGAACAAGATTCTCGAACAGATCGCCGCGCAGATGCGCGCCAAGAAACTGCCGTGGCTGGAAGACCTGCGCGACGAATCCGACCACGCCAACCCGATCCGGCTGGTGCTGGTACCGCGCTCCAACCGCATCGATGTCGAACAGCTGATGGGCCACCTGTTCGCCACCACCGATCTGGAAAAGAGCTTCCGCGCCAACTTCAATGTTGTCGGCCTGAACGGCAAACCGCGCGTGATGGACCTGCGTAGCCTGCTGTCCGAATGGCTGGGCTTCCGCACCGACACGGTGAAAAAGCGCCTCAACCATCGCCTGGCGCGGGTCGAACGCCGCCTGCACCTGCTCGACGGCCTGCTGATCGCCTTCCTCAACCTGGACGAAGTGATCCGCATCATCCGCACCGAGGACGATCCGAAGGCGGCTCTGATCGCTCGCTTCGCGCTGAGCGAGGAACAGGCCGACTACATCCTCGAAACCCGCCTCAAGCAACTGGCGCGGCTGGAGGAAATGAAGATCCGCGCCGAGCAGGACGAATTGGCCAAGGAACGCGAACAGCTGCTCGCGGTGCTGGGTTCGGCTGCGAAACTGCGCAAGCTGATCAAGGACGAACTGCTGGCCGATGCGAAGAAATTCGGTGACGCACGCCGCTCCCCGCTGATCGAACGCGATGCCGCACAGGCGCTGGCAGAAACCGAACTGGTGGCCAGCGAACCGGTGACCATCGTGCTGTCGGCCAAGGGCTGGGCACGCGCCGCAAAGGGCCACGATATCGACGCCTCGATGCTGTCCTACCGTGAAGGCGATGCGCTGCTGGCGGCGGTGCGCGGGCGCAGCAACCAGCAGGTCGCCTTCCTGGATTCCAGCGGCCGCGCCTATTCCGCACCGGCGCATACACTGCCCTCGGCACGCGGCAACGGCGAACCGCTGACCGGGCGCTTCTCGCCGGCGGCCGGCACCAGCTTCGTGGCGCTGGCCTGCGCCGAGGAAAGCCAGCGCTTCCTGCTGGCCTCCAGCTATGGCTACGGCTTCGTCACCCGCTTTGAGAACTTCATCGGGCGGCAGAAGGCTGGCAAGCAGCTGATCAATCCGGACAAGGGCGCCGGCCTGATGCCGCCGGTACCGGTACAGAACCCGGAAAGCGATCTGGTGGTCGCGATCACCACCGCCGGGCACCTGCTGGCCTTCCCGCTGAGCGAATTGCCGGAGCTGGAAAAGGGCAAGGGCAACAAGCTGATCCAGATCCCGCCGGCACGGCTCAAATCCGGCGATGAATCGCTGGCGCAACTGACCTGCGTGCGCGATGGCGGCGAACTCACCCTGTTCTGCGGCCAGCGCAAGCTGACCCTGAACTGGCGCGATCTCCAGGCCTACAGCGGCACCCGGGCACAACGCGGCAGCCTGCTTCCGCGCGGCTTCCAGCGCGTGGATTCGGTCGAAAGCAACTGATGCTCCCACCCGGCGCGGCGGCCTCCGCTCTGCGCCGGGCAGCAGATACCTGGCGCGACGCCCAGCGTCCATGCCTGTCGCAATACGTCACCTTCGACAAACGTGACGCAACCCGCAAAATCCAGAAATCCCCCGCGTTTGTCGGCTGGTTTAATCCGTTGGCTTCTGCCAATATGTGGCACACCGTCAGCTTGTGACGCGAATTGTCACCCGCCCACCAGGCTCCAGCCCGCGCGGGTATCAGAAGAAAGCCGAGCCCGAAATGAAATTCCTGATCCGTCTTCTTGTTCTTAGCCGCTACATCCTGCTGAACCGCCAGTCGCGCGAGATCAAGCGCAGCATCCAGAGCCTGCCGGTGACCGCCCAGCGCGCCGTCGGCCAGCTGGCGATGACCGAGATCGAAGCCGGTTCGCGCACCCCTGTGCCGCATCTGTACGGCAGCAGCAGCACCGACATCTACCAGCCTTGGGGCGACGGCGCGACGCTCGCGTTCAACCGCGCCAAATCGCGCGTGCCGCAGCTGAGGCTGCGCGGCACCGCGCTGTGGCTGGCGATCATCTACCACGAAACCCGCGAGTCGCCGCATGCCAGCATGCAGGCGCTGCACCGTGACGTTCTCGGCATGCTCGGTATGCTCAAGGGCACCTACAGTGGCGATGTACGGGTAACGGCCGACGCCACCGCCGCCTGAATCCAGCGACGCACACGCGCACCCTGACTGCTCCCCGAGGCCGGCGCCGATGCGTCGGCCTCGTGCGTTTTGCCCCGCTGGAAAGCCGAGCCGAAGACAGCGCATAGTGTGAATATTCTAGGCAAACGGCCTAGTGTTCCCGATCATCCCCCACCGCGCTCCGGAGCATCCCATGGCCAAGTTCAAGTCTTCCAAACCCAGCAGCAAGCCCGCCACCAAGAGCGGCAGCAAAGCCAAGGCGCCAACCCGCAGCGCACGCAAGAGTGCCGAACCCAAGCCGTCGGCATCGCCGCTGTCGGGTCTGGATCTTGGCGCCCGCACCATCATGGATTCGGCCCAGCAGATCTGGCAGACCAGCGTGAAGACGCTGGAGCGCGCACAGAAGGAAAGCACGCGCATGTTCGAAACCCTGGTCAAGGAAGGTGCCGGCGTGGAAAAGAAGACCCGCAACCTGGCCAGTGGCAAGGTCGATTCGGTCCGTGGCGCGGTCGAGAACCGCGTGGATCAGGTCAAGGAACGTGCCGTGGATTCCTGGGACAAGCTGGAAAAAGTGTTCGAAGCCCGCGTGCAGCGTGCCCTGGTCCGTCTCGGCGTACCCGGCCGCGAGGAACTCCAGGGCCTGATCGACCGCGTCGACGAACTCAATGCGCGCCTGCGCGATCTGCACCGTGATAGCGGCAGCGACACCAAGCCGGCCAAGGCAGCAAAAACGGCAAAACCTGCCGCTGCCAGCAAGACCGCAGCGAAGACCGCAGCGAAGACCGGCAGCAAAACCGCCAGCAAGAAGACCGCAACCAAGACCACTCCACGCAAGACAAGCGGTACCACTTCCACGGCACCGGCTGCCACCGCAGACACCAAGACCACGGCGAAGCCGGCCGCAAGCGTGAAGGCCAGCGCCGCGAGCAAGCCGGCCCGCGCGGCCGCGCCAGCGGCAAAGAAGGCTGCCGCGAAGAAGCCGGCGGTCAAAAAGACCAGCGCGAAGAAGAGCCCGGCGAAGAAGGCCGCAGCAACGCCCGTGCCCGCAGCTCCGGCCCCGGCACCCACCGCTTCGATGGGCGTTGCCCCGACCTCCGGCAACGCGGTTTCCGGCGACTGATCCGGGCACGCGAGGACTCCAGCCCAGGGCGCATCGCCTGCGCCCATTTCCGGCCTCCGCGGGCTGGCAGCCTCCAAACCGCCAGCTGGCAAGCGCTATCATGGCGCCTTTCCCGCGTACTGCCTGGCCACCATGGGATCCGCTTCTGTGCTCCAGTATTCGTTGATTCCTGCCCTTGTCGCACTGCTCGTGGTGTTCTTCGCCGTGGCTTGGGTGCTGCGTGCCTTCCGCACCGAGAAAGACGAAGCCAGGGCCGGCATCAAACTGCTGTGCGCAATGCGCTGGAACGAATTTTCGCAGCTGATCACCGAGGCGCTGAAGGACCGCGGCATGCAGCCCGCCAGCACCGACCGCGCCCCGGGACAGGACGGCTTTGATCTGCTTTTCACCCGTGGCAAGAGCCGTTATCTGGTGCAGTGCATGAACGGCGCCACCCAGCACGTCAGCGCCCAGGCGATCGGCAACCTGCACCATCTTGTGCAGATGCAGGGCGCGGATGGCGCCATCGTCGCGGCTTGCGGCAATGCCGATCCGGCCGCACTGAAGCTGGCGCGCGAACGCCGTATCGAACTGGTGGCCGGCACCGATCTGTGGGACCACGTGAAGCCCTGGGTCGCGCATGATCAGCGCGAGGATGCCGAAGACGCCGCCCGCGCGGTGCGCAACAAGCGCCTGCTGATCTCGGCCGTGGCGGCACTGCTGGCCGCGATCCTGGCCTATGCGGTGGCCAGCGCGTTCGCGCCAGCGCCAGCAGAGAAAGCCCGGCCCGCTGTACCCGCTGCCACGCGCAGCACGGCACCGGCTGCACTGCCAGCGGCAGAAAACAGCCTCACACCGGCCGCACCCGCCACCGCATTGAACGAAGAACAGCTGGTCTCACGCCGCGCTCTGGCGCTGCTGGAAGTGCGCGGCCTGACCCGCATCGAAAGCGCCAGCTGGTTGCCGCCATCCACGCTACTGATCAAGCCGCACGACGCGCTCGACGATGCTGAGCTGGCCGAGCTGGTCAAGGACATCTGCCTGGCGGTGCTGCAATACGAGGAACTGCGTTACCTGCGCCTGCAACTGGATGTGCCGACCGGCAATCCCGATCATCCGGTCCAGGTGCGCTGGCGCCAGTGCCGCTGATCCAGCGTTTCGCACGCAGACGCCCATCCTCCCGAAAACATCACGGGGCAGCCACCACCAGGTGACTGCCCCGTTTCCGTTATCCCGCTTGTCATGCCGGGCGCCAGCGTTTACGCCAGCGCCCGGCAAGCCCGCCTTTTACCAGTGCACCCCACGCATCACCGCCGCGAACGCGATCTGTTCGCTGGTGGCCTGCTCACCCTCGCGCGCGCCTTCGATGCCACGCGCCGCAGCCGAATCCGGGAACAGCTCGAACGCGGTATTCATCACCAGCTCGTAGGCCTTCGGCGCCACCGCGTTGACCACGCTGGCGAACACGCCCAGACGCGTGGCGATACGCGTGGGCCGCTCGATGATGGCCTGCACGATCAGATCGCCAGCTTCGTCCGGGCTCAGTGTCGGCACGCTGTCGTACATCTTGGTCGGCGCGATCATCGGGGTCTTCACCAACGGCATGTTGATCGTGGTGAAGGCGATGCCCTTGCCCGACAGCTCGCCCTGCGCGCAACGGCTGAAGGCGTCCAGTGCCGCCTTCGACGCCACATAGGCGGAAAAGCGCGGCGAATTGGCCAGCACCCCGATCGAACTGATGTTGATGATCTGCCCGCGACGACGCTCGGTCATCTTCGGCATGAAACCCATGATCAGCCGCAGCGAACCGAAATAGTTCAGCTGCATGGTGCGCTCGAAATCATGGAAACGGTCGTAGGACAACTCGATCGAACGGCGGATCGAACGCCCGGCATTGTTGACCAAGATATCGACGCCGCCATGTTCGGCCAGCACCTTTTCCACCAGCGCATCGCAAGACGCCATATCGGCCAGATCGCAGGTATAGGCATGGCAGGTGCCACCGGCGGCGATGATCTGATCGCGCGTGGCGAACAGCTCCTCCTCGCCGCGCGCCACGATCACCGTGACCGCGCCGGCGGCCGCGATCTTCTGTGCCGCCGCCTTGCCGATGCCCGACGAACCGCCGGTGATCAGCACCACCTTGCCCTTGACCTTGCCCTTCAGGCTGCGATCGATGAACAGCGCCGGGTCCAGGTGGCGCTCCCAGTAATCCCACAGGCGCCAGGCGTAATCCTCCAGCGGCGGCACCTTGATGCCGCTGCCCTTCAGCGCGCGCTCGGTCTCGCGGCTGTCGAAGCGGGTCGGATAGGTGACGAACTTGACCACCTCGCGCGGGATGCCCAGATCGCGCAGCAGCATCGAAACAAAGCGTTTGACCGGCGGCAGATTGCCGACCGCAGCCTTCAGCGGCGACGGCACGAACGCGAACATGCGTGCATCCAGCCGCATCGACATCTGCGGCGCATGGCCGGCACGCGCAAACAGATTCAGCACCTCGCCGATGCGGCGCGGGTCCGGATCGGTCAGGTGGAAACAGCCGCCGTTGAGGCCGGGCTTGTGCGCGATGTGGTCCATCGCATCGGCGACGAAATCCACCGGCACCAGATTGATCCGCCCGCCCTCGATGCCGATCACCGGCATCCACGGCGGCAGCAGCTCGCGCAGCTTCTTCAGTGCGCCGAAGAAATAGTAGGGCCCGTCGATCTTGTCGATCTCGCCGGTTTTCGAATGCCCCACCACCACACCGGGACGATAGATCCGCCAGGGCCGCCTGCACTCCTCGCGCAGCACCTTTTCGGCATCGTGCTTGGTGCGGAAATACGGATGGTCCAGATCCTCGGCCTCGTCGAACATGTCTTCGCGGAAGGTGCCCGGATACAGCCCGGCCACCGCGATCGAGCTGGCGTAGTGGAAGCAACCGGCGTTCACCACCTCGGCCAGCGCGATCGCGTTGCGCGTGCCTTCGACATTGGCCTGCATCTGGCTTTGCGCATCGGCGGCCAGATCGTAGATCGCGGCCAGGTGGAAGAAGTGCTTGATCTTGCCCTTCAGCTCGGCCGCCTTTTCCGCATTCAGGCCCAGCCGCGCCTTGGCCAGATCGCCGACCACCGGCACGATGCGCTTGCGGTCCCAGCCCATGCGTTCGATCAGCGCATCCAGCTTCTTCTGCGAACCGCGCCGCACCAGCACATGGATCGTGCCCTTGCGCTTGAGCAGGTTGGCAACCAGGTGGCGGCCGATGAAACCGGTGGCGCCGGTGACGAAATAGCTCATGTTCCCCTCCCTCGGTGATGTACGCGCGGACCGTCTTGGCGTGTCGTCGGCGCATGAACAGGCGTTCGCGGCCAACAATAACCAGATGCCGGGCCGCTGCCTAGGGCGCCGGGGTGAAATCCCGCAGCCGTTTTTGACGCCCTTGCAGGCGCGTGCTATCAAGCCGGTTGCCTTCCATCCGCCGCGCACGAGGTGGCACCGATGAGTGATCTGCAAACCGAATTCGAACAGGCTGCCGTGGACGTGAAGAAACTGCCCGAACGCCCCGACGACCAGACCATGCTCAAGCTGTACGCGCTCTACAAACAGGGCTCGGAAGGCGACGTCAACGGCCCCAAGCCCGGCTTCTTCGATTTCGTCGGCACCGCCAAGTACGAGGCCTGGAGCAAGCTGGCCGGCACCGCACCGGAGGAAGCGCGGAAGAAGTACATCGCCTTGGTCAACAAACTGACCGGCTGAGCACGATGGCGCGCCGCACCCGCGAGCTGATCCTGGACACCAGCCTGGTGATGTTCAACACGCTGGGCGAACCCAACGTCACGACCAACCACATCGCTGACGAAATGGAGATCAGCCCGGGCAACCTGTACTACCACTTCCGCAACAAGGACGACATCGTCGCGCACCTGTTCTCGCGCTACGAGGCGCATATCGACCAGGTGCTGGTGGTGCCCGACGACCGTCTGCCCGGGCTGGAAGACCTCTGGCTGCAACTGCACGCGGTGTACGGCTGCATCTGGGAATACCGTTTCCTCTTCCGCGATCTGGTCGACATCCTTTCGCGCAATCGCAAGCTGCGGATGCACTTCTCCCGCATCCTGCGCCGCGCCGCCGACAACGCCACTGAGGTCATGCGCGCGATGGTGCGCGCCGGCGTGATGCGCGCCTCGGTCGACGAAATCCAGGCCACCGCCAACAATGTGCTGGTGGTGACCACCTTCTGGCTGAACTTCAGCGCGGTGCGTGGCGAACGCGACGAAACCGAGGCGATCCGGGCCGGCATCCACCAGGTGCTGATGCTGCTGGCGCCCTTCCTGCGCGATGCCGAACGTCTGCATCTGAACGAACTGGCACAGGCCTATCTGCCGGAATCACGGTGAAGATGGTGCGGCACCTCACCTGCCCGCATTGCGCCCAACCCGCCTTCTCGTGCTGGAAGAAACTCGGGATGGGGCCCTTCCAGCATGTTCCCTGCCCGGCCTGCGGAAAACCCATCCGCGTCGCTCGGCTCGTGGGCGTGACGACATACATACTGCTGGAGTTCACGGCGTTACTCAGCTTGCTGCTGCCGTACCTGCTGTTCGGAGCGATACGCTTCAGCTGGGTGCTGCCCGTCCTCTTCGCCAGCTTCATCCTCATCCACGTGCCGCTGGCCTGGGTTTACTGCCGCCTTGTACCGCTCGTGGCACATCCCGGACGACACATGTAGCCCGGGCAAGGCGCCGCCGCACCCGGGTGTGGCTTTCGCGATAGCTTTCCCGATAGCTCCGGTGGCTTTCCCGATAATTTTTCAACTCCGGGTGCGGCTGCGCCTTACCCCTGGCTACGGATCTGCTTCGCCAAACAAAACAGACTCCGCTCCACCGATATCCGGTTGCCGGATACGACAAGGCCCCGAAAACCGGGGCCTTGTCTGTTCCATCCGGGGAAGAATCGCGACCGGATCAGGCCGCCTTCTTCGCCGTGCTGCTGGCGGCACGCTTGCGTGCGGCCGGCTTGGCGGTCTTGCTTGCCGCAGCCTTGGTGGAAACCTTCACCGTCTTGGCTGCTGCCTTCTTCGCAGCCGGCTTGCGCGCCGCCGGCTTGCGCTTGGTCGATGCCTTGCCGGTGAAACCGGCCACCAGCGGCGACAGACGGGCTTCCAGCTCGCCCTTGACGCTGCCATACGTGCTGCTGGCACGTGCGATCAGCGGATCGACCGTGGCTTCGACCTTGCCCTTGACCCCGTTCAGGCCATCACGCGCCTGCGTGGCAAGCGCATCGATGCGCTTGCTGGTGGCATCGCGGAACTGGCCGCCTTCTTCCACCAGCGTGCCGTAGGTCTTCAGCGCCTGCTTGCGCGTCAGCGACACCACGCCCAGCCCGGCCAGCCACAGGTCGCGCGGGTCGATGCCCGGATTCTTGCTTTGCTTGACCATGATCTTCATCTCCTGCAAGTGACGGCCAGCGGCCGGAAAGGGTTTCTTCAAACACGATGCTAGGACGTGGTGCTGGAGCAAACACACTAGTCGGGGCCGCAGTTCGGGCCGCATTTGCGCAGCGCGGCTTGCCAAGCCCGCAGCGGGTTGCAATGCTCGCCGGACTCCTTTCACCGGCAGGGCCATCGCATGGGCAGCAAGAAACGCTGGGCATCATTCCCGCATCCGAATACGAGTTTTGATCTGGCCGGCGCCAAGCTCGCCAAGGCATGGAAGAAGCTGCATGCCGGCGATCAGGAACCGTTCCCGGACGAAGCCCGCGTCGCGGCTCTGCTGAAAGCCAACCCGAAACTCGGCAAGCCGGCCCAGGCTGCACAACTCGCCGACACCCTGGCCGATGCCTGGCGCGCATTTCATCGGGGCGATTTCCAGGATGCCTTCGAAACCGGCAGCGCGCTCGGGCCACTCGGCGCCTCGGTCGCGATCAAGGCCGCCGGCATCCACGCCGTGCATCTGCTGGACGATGACAAGGCGCGCGAAAAGCGTTTCGCCGAACTGGTGGAACTGGCCGAAGCCGCGATCAAGGCGCTGCCCGACGAAGCCAATTCGTATTTCCGCCATGCCTTCGCGCTGGGCCGCTACAGCCAGAGCATCTCGATTGCCAAGGCGCTCACGCAAGGGTTGGCGGGCAAGGTCAAGGTGTCGCTGGAGCGCGCACTGGAACTGGCACCGGATCATGCCGAAGCCCACACCGCGCTCGGCCTCTATCACGCCGAAGTGGTTTCCAAGGTCGGCGGACTGATCGCTGGCCTCACCTACGGCGCCAAGGCTGCCACCGGTGAATCCCTGCTCAAGCGCGCGATCGAACTGACGCCCGACTCACCCATCGCCCATATCGAATACGGCAACGGCCTGATGCTGCTGTACGGCAGTAAAAAGGAAGACCAGGCCGCCGGCGAATACGAAAAGGCCGCCAAGCTCAAACCGCGTGATGCGATGGAAAAACTCGACGCCGAGTTTGCCGCTTCGCAGATTGAGGACTGAGTGTCGGCAGCGGACCCATACATGCAGATGGTGTATCGCAACACAATGCCTGTCATGACATTGTCCGACACAACTGCTAGTCTGGATCGAATCCGGAGGAGCCTGCCATGTCCAGCACCACTACCCGCACCGAAAAACTTGATCTGCGCCTGACCGCCGCTGCGAAACAGGCACTGCAGGCGGCAGCGGCGGCATCGCGTCGCTCGGTCAGCGAGTTCGTGCTGGACAGCGCCCTGAGCCGGGCCGAGGAAACGCTGGCATCGCGCCGCCACTTCGGGCTGGATGCGGAAAAATGGGAAGCCTTCCAGGCGGCACTGGATGCTGCTCCACGCGATCTTCCCCGTATCCGCGAACTGTTCGCTCAACCCGGTGTTTTGGAGGACGACAACCGGCAGTGAGCACGTTGCGTATCGAAAAGCTGCAACGCACCCATGGCCTTTCCGACTTTCAATGCGGCCACGCGTCGTTGGACAGGTATCTGCTGCGCCACGCGCTGGCCAATCAGCAATCCGATACCGGAACCACCTATGTCGCGTTGGCGGGTGAACAGGTGGTCGGCTATTACACCCTGACCGTCGCCGAGGCGGTATTCGACGGCGCCCCCGAGCGATTGACCAAGGGATTGGCACGCCATCCAGTACCGCTGATGCTGCTGGCGCGGTTGGCCGTGCATCAGAACTGGCAAGGCAAAGGATTGGGGGCCGGCCTGCTCAAGGACGCATTGCGCCGAACGGTGCAGGCTGCGGACATCGTCGGAATCCGTGCGCTGATGGTGCACGCCAAGGATGCGGGCGCGCGGGCGTTCTACCAGCGCTTTGACTTCATCCCGTCCCACACCGATCCGTTGCACCTGTTCTTGCTGCTAAAAGACCTGCGCAGGTTCGTGCGCTGAGCGGCCACGCGCCGGCACTAACCAACCTGACGCCGCCCTGCAACAGCCAGCCTCATCGCACCACCACCTCTCCCTCAATCTCCTTTGTCGGCCCCGCCTTCCGCGCGCGGCTGAGCACCCGCCGCGTGGCCAGTTGCAGGTCGTCCAGGATGGCGTAGATGGTGGGCAGGAACAGCAGCGTGACCACGGTGGAGAACGCCAGGCCGCCGGCGATGGCGCGTGCCATCGGGTAGTACGGCGGACCGCCACCGGCGATCTGCGTGGTGGAAAGGCTGATCGGCACCATGCCCAGGATCGCGCAGCCCATCGTCATCAGCACCGGCCGCAGGCGGTCGCGGCAGCCCTGCACCAGCGCCTCGTTGCGCAGCATGCCGCCACGCCGCAGCGTGTTGATGTGTTCGACCATCACGATGCCGTTGTTCACCACCACGCCCATCAGCACCAGGATGCCGATCGAGGCCATGATCGTGAACGTGGTGCCGGTCAGCGCGAACAGCCAGAACACGCCCAGAATCGAAAAGCCGATGCCCGACAGGATCGCCGCCGGGAACAGCAGCGATTCGAACACCGCCGCCATCACCACATAGATCATCACCAGCGCGATCAAGGTGTTGAACAGCATCTGCGCGCCGGCCTCGTCGTTCTGGCGGAAGGCGCCCTCGAAGCTGTAGCGGTAGCCGGCCGGCAAGTTGACCTGCTCCATCACCTGGCGCATCGCATCGCGCGCTTCCGGCACGGTGCTGTCCGGCGCCAGATCGGCCTTGATCTCCAGCATCGTCTGGCGGTCCACGCGCGTGACCTGCGTGGCCGAAGGCCGCAGTTCGACCCGGATCAGTGACATCAGCGGGATCGGCTCACCGGCGGAAGTGCGCAGCATGAAACTGCTCAGATCCGAGATACTGGTGTCCTGCGCGTCCGCAAAACGCAGCTGCACCGGCACCTCGCTGCCGCCGTGGCGGAACTCGCGCAGCGGCGTGCCACGCAAGGCGATGCCGACATAGCTGGCCACTTCCTGCGCCGAGAATCCGTAACGCGCGGCGCGTTCGCGGTCGACTTCGATCGCCAACTCGCTGTTGGCATCGCCGGTATCCACGCGCACATCGCGCAGCGCTTCCTGCTGCGCCAGCACCGGCACGATCGCATCGCCCAGTTCCTTCAGCAGTTGCGCCGAATCCCCGACCAGCGCCACCGTCACCACTTCCTGCTCGCCGCTGCCCTGCGCACCCTGAAAACCAAAGTTAGCGCGCGCCGATTTCGGCAATCCTTCACGGATTTCCTCCATCACCTCACGCGCATCGCGCAGGCCGCGCCCTTCCGAACGCAGCGTCAGCCGGGTGCCGCCCCAGCCCTGCTCGCTGAACCACGAATACACCTGTTCCACCTGCAATGCTTCTCGGCGCGGATTGACCCAGGCCTCGACCTTGTCGACCTCCTCCTGCATCTGATCCAGCGTGTAGGCGCCGTTCCACTGATAGAACAGGTTGAGCGTGCGGCCCTGGCCGCTGGAGAACATGTCCACCTTCATGATCGTCATCGGCACCAGGCTCACCAGCACGATCAGCATGATCGCCAGCACGCTCCAGCCGCGATGGCGCAGACTCCAGGCCACCAGACGCGCATAACGATGACGCAGGCGGCCGATGAAACCGTCCTCGTCCATCGCCGCCGGCGGTGTCTTCATGCGCGCGGCCAGCATCGGGATCAGGCTGATCGCCACCAGCCAGGAAGCCAGCAGCGAGACCGTGATGGTGACCGCGATCTGCACCATGAAGATGCTGATCTGGTTGGTTTCACCAAACAGATTCGGCACGAACACGATGCAATGGCACAGCGTGCCGGCCGACAGCGCGATCGCCACATGGCGGGTGCCGATGATGGCGGCGTAGCGCGGCGCGCCGGGATGCTTTTCACGCTCCTGGTAGATGCTTTCCACCACCACCACGGCGTTGTCCACCAGCATGCCGACGGCCAGCAGCAGGCCCATCATCGACAGCACGTTCAAGGTGACACCGAAGAAGTGCATGAAGCCCAGCGTCATCACGAAGCACACCGGAATCGCCAGCGACACCATCAGCGTGGACGGCCAGTGACGCAGGAAGAAATACAGCACCGCCACCGCCAACAGCAGGCCGATGATGCCGGCCTCGGTCAGTTCCAGCAGCGATTCGGTGACGTTTTTCCCCTGGTCGTCGATCAGGGTGAAACGGATGCCGGACAGCTCCGGTTCGCGCGCGATTTCATCGACCTCGGCCTTGGCCAGGCGCGAGACTTCGACCAGGTTGGCGCTGCGCTCCTTGTAGACATCGATGCCGACCGCAGGCCGGCCTTCGAGCTGGCGGCGGTAGTCCATGCGCGCCGGCTTGAGCTGGATGTCGGCGACATCGGACAGGCGCAGGCCGCGTGAATTGAGCACCAGTTCGCGCAGTTCGGAAAGGTCACGCAGTTCGCCCACCGGCTGCACCCGCAACCGGCGCGTGCCCTCGTCGATGGTGCCGGCGGAAACCGAGAAATTGATCGCCTGCAGGCGCTGCGCCAGCTCGTTCAGACCAAGACCGTGCGCGGTCAACCGGTCCGGATCCAGCGCAATTTCGACCTCGTTCGGCGGCGCGCCGGAAATCTCCACCCGCGCCACCCCGGGCAGGCGTTCAAGCCGCCGCTTGATGGCCCGCTCGATGACATCGTAGGAGGCGGTCAGATCGCGCGATTCCGATGCCAGGCGCATGCGCAGCACCGGGTCGTCGGTAGTCGAGAACTTCTGCACGTAATAGCGCTGGAAGTCGTCGGGCAACTCGTCACGGATCGCGTCGATCCGGTCACGCGCCTCGGAGGCCGCGATCTCGATATCTCGATCCCAGTCGGAGAACTCCAGAAAGATCGAGCCGCCATCGGCGCGCGCCTGCGAGCGCATGCGCTTGATGCCCGGCAGCGTGGCCAGGGTTTCCTCCACCGGCCGCACCAGGTTGCGTTCCACTTCCTGCGGCGTGGAACCTGCGTAAGGCAGTGCCACAGCCAGAAAAGGCGCGTTGATCTCCGGGAACTGCTCCAGCGGCAGACGCAGGCTGGCGATCGTGCCGATCACCAGCAGCGAAACGAAGAACATCACGACCGTCACCGGCCGCCGCAGGCTGGTCTGGACGATGTTCACGCCGGCAGCCCCACGTCATTGCCATCGCCATCGGCAATGTCTTCGATGATCGGCTTGACCCGCTCCACGTAATGCGAATCCGGGCGCCGGTCCAGCAGCGCGTACACCACCGGGATCACGAACAGCGTCAGCAGCGTGGACACCGCCAGCCCGCCGATCACGGTGATCGCCATCGGCGCGCGCACTTCCGACCCTTCGCCGGTGGACAGCGCCAGCGGCAGGAACGCGAACAGCGCGGTGATCGTGGTCATCGCCACCGGCCGCAGGCGCGACACCGCACCGTCGGCGATGGCCTGGTATTTCGCCACGCCGGCCTCGCGCAGCTGGTTGATCTTGTCGATCATCAGGATCGCGTTCTTCACCACGATCCCGACCAGCAGGATCAGGCCGATGAACACCACCACCGAGAGGCTGTAGCCGGACAACACCAGCGCCAGCACCGCGCCGACCAGCGCCAGCGGGATGGTGAACAGGATCACGAACGGATGCAGCAGGGATTCGAACTGCGACGCCATCACCAAGTAAACGAGGAACACCGCCAACGCGAACGCGAACAGCAGTGAAAGCATCGAATCGCGCAATTCCTCGCCCTGGCCGCCGATATTCAGGCCGATGTCGCCGCGCAGCGGATGTTCGGCCACGATCTGGCGGACTTCCTCCACCGCGCTGCCCAGATCGCCATAGGCCAGATTGGCCGAGATCACCGCCACGCGTACCTGGTCGGCGTGGTGGATTTCACTCGGGCCCAGCGTGGCGACGACGTCGGCGACCGACTCCAGCGTCACCGGGCGCGGGCTTTCCGGATTCACGATCAGGCGACGGATGGCCTGCACCGAATCGCGGTCCGATTCCTGCGCCCGCACCAGCACATCGATCTTGCGGTCGCGGAAGCTGTAGCGCGTGGCGACTTCGCCGCGCACCTTGCGTGCCACCGCATCGGCGATCTGGCGTGTGGTCAGGCCCAGCGCGGCCGCGCGTTCCTGGTCGAAACGGATCTGGATTTCCGGATAGCCGTCGGCGACCGTGGATTTCACATCGACAAAGCGGTCCGAGCGCTGCATCAGCGTCATCAAGGTGCTGCCGGCGTGCTGCAGTTCGTCCAGCTCGTAGCCGCGCAGTTCGATTTCCAGCGGCGGCGCGAAGCTGAAGATTTCCGGCCGGCCGAACTTGGCTTCGGCACCGGGATAGGACGCCAGCGTCTGGCGCAGGCTGTCGGTCAGGCGTTCCTCGGTACCGCGCGGGGAATCCAGCGCCATGATCACGCCGAGCTTGCCGATGTTGTCGCCGGATTCGGTCGGGCTGGCGTCCAGCCGCGTACCGGCACCGCTGACGCCGTACAGCGCGCGGATGCCGTCCTGTCCTTCATGCTGCGCGGCGATTGCGCGCACCAGCGCATCGGTATCGCGCAGCTGGGTGCCGGGCGGCAACTTCACGGTCAATTCGAACCGGTCCTGCGCCAGCTGCGGAATCAGATCCAGACCCAGCCGTGGCACCAGCGCCATCGTGAAAACGAAAGCCAGTACCGCCACGCCCAGCACCAGACCGGGGCGGCGCAACACGCCCGGCAGCCGCTTCGCATAGGCCGCAGCGGCCAGGTCGTAGGGCTTCATCACCACCGCGCCGATGCGCGAAAGAACGCCGCCGACCAGCCAAGTCAGCGCGCGCGCGATGCGCGATACCACCCAGGCGATGGCGAAGAAGACCGCACCGAACACCGCCTTGATGCCGCGCGAGATCGCCGCCATTGCCCGCAGCGGCGCGCTGCGCGGCCGCCATTCCGGCGCCGGCGCCTCGTCCGGGAACTGCATAGGCGCACGCGCCTTGAGCGAGGACAGCATCGGAATCAGTGTCAGCGACACCCCCAGCGACATCAGGATCGCTATCGACACCGTCAGCGCCTGATCGCGGAACAACTGCCCGGCCACGCCTTCGACAAACACCAGTGGCAGGAATACCGCGACGTTGGTCAGGGTCGAAGCGATCACCGCCATGCTGACCTCGCGCGTGCCTTCGACTGCGGCGCGCAGGATGCCGAGCCCGCGTTCACGCGCCTTGGCGATCGACTCCAGCACCACGATCGAATCATCCACCACCAGCCCGGTCGCCAGCGCCAGACCGCCGAGCGACATCACGTTCAGCGACAGCCCGAGGCGATCCATGAAGAAGAAGGTCGCGATGATCGACACCGGCAGCGACAGCGAGATCACGAACGTGCTCCAGCCATCACGCAGGAAGAAGAAGATCAGCAGAATCGCCAGCGTGCCGCCGATCAGTGCATCCATCCGCACCTCGCGCAACGCCTGGCGGATGAAGATGGCCTGGTCCTCGATCACCGTCAGTTCGGTCTCCGGCGGCAGGCTGCGGCGCACGTTTTCCAGTGCCGCGTGCACCGCGTCGGCGACACTGACGGTGTTCGCATCGCCTTCCTTGTAGATCGCCAGTTCCACCGCCTCGGTGTCGCCCAGGCGGATGATCGCCTCGCGCTCCTTGTAGCCCTGCTCCACCGTGGCGATATCGCGCAGGCGGATCGGCAGGCCACCGCCGGGGGCGCTGGAATCACCCTGCGCTGCGGCATTGGCAGCCGCCGCAGCGGCAGCCGCTTCGGCCGAAAGTGCGGCGATGCGCGATGCCGCCAATGCTGCTTCCTGCGCGGCGGCGTTGTCACCTCCAACGCCACCACCGGTGATCAGCAGATCGCGGATCTGTTCGATGTTCTCGAACTGGTTGATGGTGCGCACCAGATAGCGCTGGCTGCCCTCTTCCAGCCGGCCGGCGGAGATGTTGACGTTTTCCTGCGCCAGACGGTTGATGACGGTTTCCAGCGGCAGCCGCAGCTGCGCCAGCCGCTCCTGGTCGATCAGCACCTGGATTTCATCCTCCAGACCGCCGCCGACCTTGATCGCGGCGACGCCGGCGACCGGCTCCAGGCGCTTCTTCAGCTCATCGTCGGCGTAACGCCGCAGCCGCATCAGCTCGGCCTGCGCCTGCACGCCCTCACGCGCCTGGCCGGTCAACACCAGCCGCAATATCGGTTCAGTGGACGGATTGAAACGCAGCAGCACCGGCGCTTTGACTTCCAGCGGCAGATTCAGCGTTTCCAGTTTGTCGCGCACCTCCAGGCTGGCCTGGTCCATGTCGGTGCCCCAGGCGAATTCCAGCACCACGTCGCTCTGGCCGGTGCGGGAAATCGATTTGAGTTTGCGCAGACCCTTGACCACACCGACCGCTTCTTCCACCGGCTCGGAAACAAGGGTTTCGATTTCCAGCGGTGCCGCGCCGGTGTATTCGGTGCGCACCGTCAGCGTGGGATAGGACAGATCCGGCAGCAGGTTGACCTTCAGATCACCCAGCGAAATCAGGCCGAACAGCACCACGGTCAATGTCGCCATCGCCACGGTGACGCGGCGCCGGACGGAAAATTCGGCGATGCCTCCGCTGTGGTTCGGGCCACGCGGAGCGTTCACGGATGCGGCGTCCATCAGTGAGAAGTCGGGTCGGTCGTGGTGTCGGCGGCGGCATCCGCCGCGACCCCGGCGCCGGCCGGCAGGCTGTTCAGCACCTGCACGTTGGCGCCATCGCGCAGCGTCACCTTGCCGGTGGTGACCACGGCGTCACCGGCCTGCAGTCCGCTGCGGATTTCCGCCAGTTCGCCGGACAGGTAACCCAGCTGCACGGGGGTGCGCAGCGCCTTGCCTTCGCGCACCAGGAACACCGCAGGCTCGCCCTGGTCTTCCAGCAACGCCACGCGTGGCACCGTCAGCACATCGGCGCGCTGGTCGAACACCACCGCGATGCGTCCGAACATGCCCGGACGCAGCAGCGGATCCGGATCGAAGGCGCAGACCACGCGGAAAGTGCCACTGCCGGCGTCCACCACCGGGCTGACGCGCGCGATGCGGCCTTCGAACACGCGCCCCGGCAGCGCATCGGCCGTCATCGAGACCGGTGCGCCAGCGCGCATCGTGGCGATCTCGCGCTCGGGCACGTTGAGGATGGCCTCCAGCGTCGTGGTGTCGACGATGCGGAACACCGGCGAGTTCAACTGGATCAGATTCCCGACCTTGGCCATGCGCTGCGCCACGACGCCGGAAATCGGCGCCACGATGTCGGTATAGGACAGCTCCAGCTGCGCCATGCGGTAGACCGCACGCTGGGTTTCCACGTCGTAGCGCAGCTTGTCGTGCAGATCGGCGGCGATCAGCTTGCGCTCGAACAGTTCGCTGGAACGGGCCAGCTCGGCTTCCAGCTTGCGCAGCAGCGCTTCGGCGCGCTGCACTTCCAGGCGCGGGCGCTCCGGATCGATCTTCGCCAGCACTTGGCCGGCCTTGACCATGTCGCCCTCCTCCACCAGCAGGCGCAGCAGCACGCCCGAGGTCTTGGCTACGACCTGTGCCTCGCCCGGTGCTTCCAACGCGGCGGTGGCGTTGTAGCTGGCGGTGATCGGTCGCAGCGCGGCGGCGGCGACTTCAACATTGACCGCAGGGCGCTCGGATGCAGCGTCCTTGCCTGCTTCACCACCGGGCTCCGGCCCTTTGGGGCCACAGCCGACCAGCAGCAGGGCAAGCATGGCCGCCGCCGCAAGCAACAGGCGGGAACGGCGGAAAAGCGCAACGGAATGGGATTTCATTGGCGTGGGGCCTTGGATGTTGGTGTTATAGTAACCTACAACACCATGTCATGGAATCGTCTACAGCAAATTTTCCTGAAAAACCGTGAAACGGTCGCGTGCAGCAAGTCACCCCGACCACCGGCAGGGGCTGGTGTGGCCAGGCGGCGCAGGCGCCTGGGCTGAACGTCTGGTCGGAAACCGTTCATCATGCGTATACTTGTGAACTTCCGATGGTGTGACCGATCCTTTCGGCCACCACCCGCCCAGCCAACGCGCCGGAACTGCCATCCATGCCGAACCTCCGTCTCGCCGCCAGCCTCATCCTTTCCATCGCCGCCGTTGCCGCGTCCGCACCCGTCCTTGCCCAGGGCGATGTGGAAGCAGGCAAGCAGAAGGCCTACACCTGTACCGGATGCCACGGCATCGCCGGCTACAAGAACGTCTACCCGCACTATCACGTACCCAAGATCGGCGGACAGAACTACGACTACCTGGTCATCGCGCTGACCGAGTACAAGAACGGCAACCGCGTGCATCCGACGATGGAGGCCCAGGCCATGGGCTTCACCGATCAGGACATCGCCGATATCGCGGCCTACCTCGCCAGCCTCGCGCCCGCCAAGTAAGGAGAGCGACCCATGACCTTCAAAGCCGCCCTCGTGCTTGCCGCAGCCATTGTGCTGTTCCCATTCCAGGCCCATGCCGCCGATGTCGAAGCGGGCAAGGCCAAGTCGCAGATCTGCCAGGCCTGCCACGGCGCCGACGGCAACGGCATCGGCGATCCACAGTACCCGCTACTGGCCGGCCAGTATGCCGACTACCTCGCCAAGTCGCTGCGCGACTACAAGTCCGGCGCGCGCGAGAACGCGATCATGCTCGGCTTCGCCAGCACCCTGAGCGATGAGGATATCGTCAACCTGGCCGCCTTCTACGCCAGCCAGCCCGGCCGCATCCGCGACCTGACCGGCACCGATTGATTTCCTGCAACAGGTTTTTTCTTTGCGATCCCGGCTCCGGCCGGGATCGTCGTTTCCGGCCCGGATGAATAACGGGCATGAACTGATGCCGCCGCGACCTGTACCCGGCAGCGCGTGTACCCGGCAGCGCGTGTGGCTAGCCCGGATATTTCATGAAGGGCGTGGATGATCGCGAGGGATTTTGTGCCGCTCGCAAGGCGCAACGACTCCCGGTGGCAGGCCCCACCGGGGGGAGGAGCAACGCGGCGAGCGGCGCAAAAGGCCCGCGAGCGCCGCGTCAGCAGAAAAGTGTGCGGGACACTTCGCCCAAAGCGGGAACATTGATCAAATGGCAATCTGGTGCGGTTTGCGAGGCACTTTTCTGCGATCTCATGAAATATCCGGGCTAAAATGTCACGATGACCACACCCCTTCCCTATGATCCGGCGCGCCTGTCGCAATGCGTGGCCGAACTGATCGTCAACACCGGCGAACTGGCGCGCGCCGGCCTGACCCCCGCCACCAGCAGCAACTTCTCGATGCGCCTGGACGATCGCCATGCCGCGATCACCGTTTCCGGCCGCGACAAGGGCAGGCTCAACGATGACGACTTCATGGTCGTGGATTTCGATGGCCAACCGGTCGCCACCGACAAGCGCCCTTCGGCCGAAACCGGCCTGCACACCCAGATCTACCGGCGTTTTGCCGACATCGGTTGCGTGCTGCACACCCATTCGCAGAACCAGACCGTGGCCTCGCGCTTTTTCGCCGGCCAGGGCCATATCCGGCTGGAAGGCTACGAACTGCTGAAAGCCTTCAGCGGCAACAGCACGCACGAAACCACGATCGACCTGCCGGTGCTGCCCAACAGCCAGGACATTCCGGCACTGGCCGCGCAGGTGGAACGCCTGCTCGATGCCGGCCCGTTGTGGGGCTATCTGATCGAAGGCCACGGCCTGTACGCCTGGGGCGTGGACATGGCGCAGGCGCGCCGGCATCTGGACGCCTTCGAGTTTTTGATCGCCTGCGAGCTTGACCTCAGACGGCTGCGCAGCTGAGCGTCGCCCATCCCTTTCCATCACAGGTGCCGCACCCATGAGCCGCCTTCGCATCTTTTCCGAATCCGATCCTTCCCATGTCGAACTGGTCAGTAGCGATCACGCCGAGATTGCACGCGAGCTGGCCAAGATCAATGTGCGGTTTGAACAATGGGAAGCCTCGCAACCGGTGGCACCGGGTGCCTCGTCCGAAGACGTGCTCGCCGCCTATCGTGCTGATATCGACCGGCTGGTGGCCGAAAACGGTTTCCAGAGCGTGGACGTGGTCTCGATCGCACCGGACCATCCGCAGCGCGAAACCATGCGCGGCAAGTTCCTGGAAGAGCATTTCCACAAGGAAGACGAAGTGCGCTTCTTCGTCGCCGGCTCCGGTCTGTTCACCCTGCACGTGGGCGACAAGATCTACGAAATCCTGTGCGAACAGGGTGACCTGATCAGCGTGCCGGACGGCACCACGCACTGGTTCGACATGGGGCCGGAACCGTATTTCGTCGCGATCCGCTTCTTCACCCAGCCCGATGGCTGGGTCGGACACTTCACCGGCAGCGACATCGCGCAGCGCTTTCCGCGCTACGAAGCCGGTCAGGCCGCGGCATGAAGCGCGTCATCCTGACCGACATCGAAGGCACCACCAGCAGCATCAGCTTCGTCAAGCAGGTGCTGTTCCCGTATGCGCGCCAGGCCCTGCCCGGCTTTGTGCGCGAACATGCGCGCGATCCCGAGGTACGGCGCTGGCTGGACGCGGCGGCGGTCGATGCCGGCGGCATCTGTCAGGACACGGTGCTGGCCGAGGTATTGCAGGGCTGGATCGACGAGGATCGCAAGCACACCGCGCTGAAAGCCCTGCAGGGCATGATCTGGGAACAGGGCTACCGCAGCGGCGCCTACCGCGCCCACCTGTACCCGGACACCGCACCGGCGCTGCGCCAGTGGCACGCCGCCGGGCATCCGCTGTATGTGTATTCATCCGGCTCAGTACCGGCACAGAAACTGTTTTTCGGCTTCAGCGAAGCCGGCGACCTGACTCCGCTGATCTCCGGCTGGTTCGATACCGAAGTCGGCGGCAAGCGCGAAGCCGACAGCTACCGCACCATCGTGCAGCGCATCGGACGCGAAGCCGGCGACATCCTGTTCCTGTCCGATGTGGTGGAAGAACTGGACGCCGCGCGCGAAGCCGGCCTGGGCACAGTGCTGCTGGACCGGCGCGAGGATTATCCGCAGCCGCGTGAAGGCGAGGCCGCGAACGGGCATCTGCGGGTCGAGGATTTCAGCCAGATCCAGCCGGAAGCAGCCTGATCCGGCCCTGCACTGGGCCGCACGCTGCGGCTCAGATCGACACACCCACGCGCCGCGCCAGATTCACCAGCATCGCCGCGGTCGCACCCCAGATGCGGTGCGGCCCAACCTGGTATTCCCAGTACTGGCGCGGGCGTCCACGCCACGGCATCGCCATCTGCACCATCCGGCTGCCGGCCATCAGCGGTGCCAGCGGCACTTCGAACGCCTGCGCCACTTCGTCCGGATTGGGCCGGGCGCGGTAGTCCGGTGACAGCCGCGCCACCAGCGGCAGGATGCGGAAGCCGGTGATCGTCGAATACGGATCGAGGAAACCCAGCGGCGCGATCGCATCGCGTTCGATCGCGACCTCTTCCCAGGTTTCACGCAGTGCCGCATCGAGCGCTGAGCGGTCTTCCGGATCGATGCGCCCACCGGGAAAACTGACCTGGCCCGGATGCTGGCTCAAGCGCTCATTGCGCCGCGTCAGCAGCACATGGACGCCCTGCGGGCGCTCCACCAGCCCGACCAGTACCGCTGCATTGCTGAGCTTGGCGGCATCCACGACATCGCTGATTTCGTGCTGGTTCCAGGCCGGTCCGTCCGGATCGCCGGCCAGCGGCAGCAACACCCGCCGCAGACCCTCGACATCGGCCAGCGGATCGACCACCGCAGGCGCTGCGGCGGACGGGAAATATCCGGGATCAGGACGGGCGGACATGCTGCTTCAAACAAACACGGCCAGACGCATCGTCTGCGCCCGGCCGTGGCAGGTCTGCTCGCGTCCTCCGGGCGGCAACGCCCGGAAGGCCGCGATCATGGTCACTTGACTTCGATCAGCTTGACGTCGAACACCACGGCCTGGGCCGGACCAATCGGCGAACGAGGGTTGTCGCCATAGGCCTGATCGGCCGGCATGAAGATTTCCCAGCGCGAGCCCTGGGGCATCATCGGCAACACGGTGCGCAGGCCGGTTATTGGAGCTTCGGACACCGTCATCGAGACCGGCTCGTTGCCCTGGTAGGTGCTGGCGAACTCCTGACCGGTCGAGATCGAGCCACGGAAGTGCATCGACACCGTCGAGTTGGCGGTCGGCTTGGGGCCGGTGCCGGTTTCGATCACGCGGTACTGGATGCCGGAGGACAACGTCTGCACGCCGGTCTTGGTGCGGTTCTGCGCCAGGAAGGCTTCGCTCTTGCGCTTGTTCTCGGCCACAACCTTTTCAAACTCGGCGCGGGCTTCTTCGACCAGCTTCTTCTGCATCGCTTCCAGCGCTGCGCCCATCTGCTCGGGCGGCACCGACGGGTCGCGCTTGGCGTGACCGTCCTGGATGGCACGCGTCAGGGTGTTGAGATCGATGTCCAGCTTCTGCTCTGCGAGGCTGCTACCCATCTGGTAACCCACGGCATAACTCAGCTTGCCCTTCTCGGACGTGGTGTCCTGCGCCATCGCGGCGCTCATTGTCGTGGCCGCCAACAACGCGACCGTCCAGCGCAACTTCATGCTTTTCTCCTGAGTGAATCGGCAAGCCGAGATAAAAACCAACGCGCTAGGATAACGTCGAACGTGATGAACCGCTACTTTCCGGCTTCAGCTTCTGCTCCTCCGAGCGCTGCCCTGTGACCGGCTGCCCGGGCGAAGGTTCCCGACCGGGTAGACTTCAAGGTTTGTTCCGTTCAACCGCCAGGAAGCCTCCCATGTCCTTCGAAAATCTGCTGATCGAGAACCTCGGTGCAGTGCGCCGCATCACCGTCAACCGCCCCGACAAGCTGAACGCGTTGAACGCGCAGACCTTGGGCGAACTCACGCGCGCCTTCGAGCAGGCCGGCGAAGACGAATCCGTCCGCGTCGTGATCCTGCGCGGTGCCGGCGAAAAGGCCTTCGTGGCCGGCGCCGACATCAGCGAACTGGCCACCGTCACGCCGGTGCAGGCACGCGATTTCGCACGTCGCGGGCAGCACACCATGGCCACCATCGAACGCCTCGGCAAACCGGTGATCGCGCAGATCGGCGGCTACGCGCTGGGCGGCGGCATGGAGCTGGCACTGGCCTGCCACCTGCGCATCGCCAGCGAAAAGGCGCGTCTGGGCCAGCCGGAAATCAATCTCGGCGTGATCCCCGGCTTCGGCGGCACCCAGCGTCTGCTGCGCGTCACCGGCCGTGGCGTGGCGCTGGAACTGTGCCTGACCGGCGTCCAGATCGATGCCGCCCGCGCCTACGAATTGAACCTGGTCAACCGCGTGGTCGCACCGGAAGAACTGGAAGCCGCCACGCTGGCGCTGGCCGAACAACTGGCCGCATCCGCCCCGGAAGCCTTGCGCAGCACGCTGGATGCGGTCATCACCGGTGGCGAAGCGGATCTGTCCACCGGTCTGGACTACGAAGCCCAGGCCTTCTCCACCTGCGCCGCCACCGAGGACATGCGCGAAGGCACGCGCGCCTTCCTAGAACGCCGCAAGGCGGTATTCAGCGGCCGCTGAGCGGCAGCCCGCCGACACCAGCCATGCGCCCGCCCGCCCTGCCCTGCATCCGCTGCGGCGAATGCGCTGCCGCCTGCCCGGCCGGCCTGTATCCGCAGGCCGTGCTGGCGGCGCTGCAGCGCGATGATCTGCACGCGGCGCAGGCGCTGGGACTGGACGCTTGCGATGGCTGCACGCGATGCGATGCGGTCTGCCCGAGCGCGATTCCGCTGTCCGGCTGGTTCACCGCAGCCATCACCAGGCTGCAACGCGAACAAAGCGACGACGCCTTTGCTCGCGTCTCGCGCCAGCGTTACCACTTCCGCGAAGCCCGACTGCTGCGCGAACAGCAGGAACAAGCCGCCGAACGCGAGCGCAAGCGCGCCAGCAATGCCAGCGCCGATGCGGTGGCGCAAGCGCTGGCACGCGCCCGCGAACGGCGCGGCAAACCCGATCGCCCGGCATGAATCCGCTCGTTCTTCCGCCATGGCGGCGCAGCGTCGCGCGCCGCTTCGCCGTGACCCTGCTGGCGATGTTGCCGGCGCTGGTGATGCAGGCATGGCAGTTCGATGCCGAATGGCTGATCCGCCTGGCTGTTCTGGCCTCGGCCGCCCTTGCCTTCACGCCGGTCATCACGCCGGCACTGCTTTTCACTCCCTCTCCCCCATCGCCCGCGATGGGGGAGAGGGTTGGGGTGAGGGGGGCCTTTCCCGGCACAGCACCGCAGCATCATCTGCGGCCACCGGATTCAACCGATCACCGCACGCCAGTATCCCGATGGCATTGGAAAAACAGTGGCAGCGCGGTTCTGCTGGATGCCCTCACGCAAGCCACTCTGCTGGCCGCACTGTGGCCGTCAGGCTCCGCGCTGTGGCCAGCCATCGCTGGTCTGATCGCGGCGCTGCTGATGCAACGCCTGTTCGGTGGCTGGTCGTCCAATCCGTTTCCGCCATCGATGCTGGCGCTGGCGGTCGGGCTGATGCTGGCCTCGGGCAGCCCTGTTGCCGGCACATCCTGGTCGCCAAGTGAAACAGCTCCGGTGGCACTGGCCTGGCTGGCCAGCGGCATCGTGCTGGTGCTGCTGCGATTGCGGCCATGGCGCCCGATGCTGTGTTTCGCACTGCCGCTGGCGCTGTTCCTCATTGGCTCCGACATCGGCACGGATTACTGGATCAGCGCGGCCATCGGCACCACCTTCATCGCCAGCGACCGGCTTCACTTGCCTGCACACCCGCTCGGCCAGTGTCTGGTCGCTGCGCTGGCCGGGCTGGGCACCGCCGCGATCTGGCTGGCAGGCGCACCGGCGCCAGCACTGGCGTTCGCGTGGCTGCTGTTCACCTTCCTTTCGCCGTGGATCGAACAGCGCACGCTGCCGCGTCCACCCGCCACAATTTCGGAAACATGAAAGCCGCCGACCGCATCGAACTGTTCCGCCGCCTGGCCGAACTCAATCCCGAACCGACCACCGAGCTGGAATACAGCACGCCATTCGAACTGCTGGTCGCGGTCACGTTGTCGGCGCAGGCCACCGATGTCGGCGTCAACAAGGCCACGCGCCGCCTGTTCCCCGTCGCCAACACCCCGCAGGCGATCTGGGATCTGGGCGAAGAAGGGCTGAAGCGTTACATCGCCACCATCGGGCTTTACAACAGCAAGGCGAAGAATGTCATCGCCACCTGCCGCATCCTGCTCGACCAGCACGGCGGCGAAGTCCCGCGCACGCGCGAAGCGCTGGAAGCCCTGCCCGGCGTCGGCCGCAAGACCGCCAACGTGGTGCTCAACACCGCCTTCGGCGAACCCACGATCGCGGTGGACACCCACATCTTCCGCGTCTCCAACCGCACCGGCCTGGCAGCGGGCAAGAATGTCAACGACGTCGAACGCAAACTGCTGCGCAACGTCCCCGCGCAATACCGCAAGGATGCCCACCACTGGCTGATCCTGCACGGCCGCTACGTCTGCAAAGCCCGGAAACCCGAATGCCCCACCTGCGTCATCGCCGACCTGTGCAGCTACAAACACAAGACGCCGGCGCAGGACTGATGCTTGAGTTTGAACAGCAGCTGTCACAATCCACCGCAATCCCGCCCGGAAGCCGGCAACAGCAAAGTTACCGGGATGTCATCAAGCTGTAACAAAAACATCATTTCATGGTGGCTTTCCCGGCTGCATGCCGCTTCCCGCCTGCGAGAAACCCGAATGAACCCGATCCCACGCAGCCTGCGACTGCTGGCGCTTTCCTTCATGTTCATGCTGGCGGCCTGCCAGCCTTCCGACCAGGACGGCGGCACCGCTGACGCCGTGCCCGAGGACGGTATTGCGCGCAGCATCACCGGCGCCGGAGCCTCGTTCGTGTATCCGGTGATGGCCAAGTGGTCCAGCGATTACCGCACCAGCAGCGGGCGCCAGGTCAATTACCAGTCGGTTGGCTCCGGCGGTGGCATCGCGCAGATCAAGGCCGGCACGGTGGATTTCGGTTCCTCCGATGCGCCACTGTCGTCGGAAGACCTGCTGGCTTCGGGCCTGGCGCAGTTCCCGTCGGTGATCGGCGGCGTGGTGCCGGTGGTCAATATCGACGGCATCACCCCGGGTGCGCTGCGCCTGACCGGTCCTGTGCTGGCCGATGTGTTCCTCGGCAAGATCACGCGCTGGAACGATGCCGCGCTGGTCGAACTCAACCCCGATCTTGCCCTGCCCGATCAGGCAATCACCGTGGTGCATCGCGCTGATGGCTCGGGCACCACGTTCAATTTCGCCAACTATCTGGCCAAGGTCAGCGCCGACTGGAAGGCCGGCCCGGGCGAAGGCACGGCGGTGCGCTGGCCGACCGGCATCGGCGGCAAGGGCAACGAGGGTGTGGCCGCGTATGTGCAGCAGGTGAAGGGTTCGATCGGCTATGTCGAGTTCTCCTACGCCAAGCAGAACGCGATGTCGCATGTGGCGCTGCGCAATGCCGCCGGCAATTTCGTCGAACCCACTTCCGAGAGCTTCGCGGCCGCGGCTGAAAGCGCGGACTGGCAGAACACGGCGGATTTCGATCTGGTGCTGACCGATGCGCCGGGCGCCGATGCCTGGCCGATCGCGGCGACCAACTTCGTGCTGGTGCATCGCAACCCGAAAGACGCCAGCCGGGGCGCTGCCACGCGCGCCTTCTTCGAATGGATCTACGCCAATGGCGATGCCGAGGCGGCGGCGCTGGACTATGTGCCGCTGCCCGATGCGCTGGTGACGCGCATCCAGGAATACTGGCAGGCGACGCTGGACAACTGAGGTCGCGATGAGCGCTGCTGCCCCCGCCACTTCTTCGCCGGCGCGACTGGCTGCGGTCGCACGGCGCGAGCGTCGCGATGTCCGCCTTGACCGGCTGTTCCGCACTGTTCTGACCGCTGCCGGCCTGCTGGTGCTGGCGCTGCTGCTGGGTGCGGCGCTGTCGATGCTGTGGGGCGGGCGTGAGAGCCTGGCCACGTTCGGGCTGGATTTCTTCTTCACCGCCGATTGGGATGTCGGCGCACGCCGCTTCGGTGCGCTGGTGCCGATCTACGGCACCCTGGTCAGCGCCACAATTGCGCTGCTGATCGCGGTGCCGGTGAGTTTCGGCATCGCGGTGTTCCTGACCGAACTGGCACCGGGCTGGCTGCGCACGCCGGTCGGCACCGCAATCGAACTTCTGGCCGGCATCCCGTCGATCATCTACGGCATGTGGGGCCTGTTCGTGCTGGCGCCGATCCTGGGCCAGCACGTGTATCCGAAGATCAACGATACGCTTGGCCAGCTGCCGCTGATCGGCACACTGTTCCAGGGCCCGCCGCTGGGCATCGGCATGCTGACCGCCGGGCTGGTGCTGGCGATCATGGTGATCCCGTTCATCGCCTCGGTGATGCGCGAAGTGTTCCTGACCGTGCCCTCGCGCCTGAAGGAATCGGCCTACGCGCTGGGTTCCACCACCTGGGAAGTGGTTTGGGACGTGGTTCTGCCGTATACCCGCTCGGCGGTGATCGGCGGCGTGTTCCTCGGCCTGGGCCGGGCGCTGGGTGAAACCATGGCGGTGACCTTCGTGATCGGCAATGCCTATGCGCTGTCGGCCGCGTTGCTGGAACCGGGCTCCTCGATCGCTTCGACCATCGCCAACGAGTTCGCCGAAGCGGTCGATCCGCTGCACCGCTCCTCGCTGCTGGCGCTGGGCTTCGTGTTGTTCCTGCTGACCTTCGTGGTGCTGGCACTGGCGCGCCTGATGCTGTATCGGCTCAAGCGCAAGGAAGGATTGTGATGCGTCCGCTGGCCCATTCCCGTGCGCGGCATCTGCGCCGCAGGTTCACCAATGGCTTGGCGCTGGTACTGTCGGTGCTGGCAACGGTCTTCGGTCTGGTGTTTCTGGCGTGGATCGTCTGGACCACGTTCAGCCGTGGTCTGGAAGCGCTGAACCTGGACCTGTTCACCCAGATGACACCGCCGCCGAACGAGGCCGGTGGCCTGCTCAATGCCTTCTTCGGCAGCGCCGTGATCAGTGCGCTGGCGATTGCCATCGGCACGCCGATCGGCATCGGGGCCGGTATCTGGCTGGCCGAATATGCGCGCGGCTCGCGCCTGGGCAATACGGTGCGTTTCGTCAACGACATCCTGTTGTCGGCGCCATCCATCGTGCTGGGTCTTTTCATCTACGCGCTGGTGGTGCTGCCGATGGGGCATTTCTCCGCCTTCGCCGGTGCCATCGCGCTGGCGCTGGTGGCGTTGCCGGTAATCGTGCGCACCACCGATGAAATGCTGCAACTGGTGCCCGGCCAGATGCGCGAGGCCGCGCTGTCGCTCGGCATCCCGCAGTGGAAGGTGACGATGCAGATCCTGTTCCGCGCGGCACGGCCGGGCATCGTCACCGGCATCCTGCTTGCGTTGGCAAGAATCTCCGGCGAAACCGCGCCGCTGCTGTTCACCGCCTACAACAACCAGTTCTGGAGCACCAACCTGATGGAGCCGATGGCCAATGTGCCGATGGTGATCTACCAGTACGCGCTCAGCCCGTTCGCCAGCTGGAATGCGCTGGCCTGGGCCGGTGCCCTGATCGTCATGCTTTTCGTGCTCACGCTCAGTCTGCTCGCTCGCGCAATCCTGTTGCGCCAACGGATGCCCGCCAATGATTGAACCTTCCGCCATCGCCACTTCACCCGACGACGCCGCCGAACACGTCAAGCTGGCCGCGCGCGACATCCGCTTCCATTACGGCGATGCGCTCGCGCTCAAGGGCATCGATCTGGAAGTGCCCGAACACCGCGTCACCGCGCTGATCGGCCCGTCCGGCTGTGGCAAATCCACGCTGCTGCGCGTGTTCAACCGCATCTACGAGCTGTATCCGGGCCAGCGTGCCGAAGGCCAGGTGCTGCTCGATGGCCAGGACGTGCTGGCGCGCAATTATCCGCTGGCGCAACTGCGCAGCCGGATCGGCATGGTGTTCCAGAAGCCGGTGCCGTTCCCGATGACGATCTACGACAACGTCGCCTACGGCATTTCACATTACGAAAAACTGCCGCGTGCCGAGATGGATGCACGGGTGGAAGCCGCGCTGACCCGCGCCGCGCTCTGGGACGAGGTCAAGGACAAACTGAAGAAATCCGCGCTGGGTCTTTCCGGCGGGCAGCAGCAGCGCCTGTGCATCGCGCGCGCCATCGCCATCGAGCCGGAAGTGATCCTGTTCGACGAGCCGACCTCGGCGCTGGACCCGATCGCCACCGCCCGCATCGAGCAGCTGATCGAGGAGCTCAAGCACCAGTTCACGATCCTGATCGTGACCCACAATATGCAGCAGGCCGCGCGCTGTTCCGACTACACCGCCTTCATGTATCTGGGCGAACTGGTTGAACGTGGCCGCACCGACCAGATATTCACACGACCGACGCAGAAGCGCACGGAGGACTACATTACCGGGAGGTTTGGATGAGCCAGGATCACATCATCAAGAGTTACGACGAGGAGCTGACCCGGCTCACCGGCGAAATCGTGCGCATGGGCGAGATCGCCGCGTACCAGCTGGGCGCCGCGATGGACGTGCTGGAACGGCGCGACACCCGCGCGGCCGAACGCGTGATCGCCAACGACGACGCCATCGACGCGCTGGAAGCCAGCGTCAGCTATGACGTGGTGCAACTGCTGGCACGGCGCCAGCCGATGGCACGCGACCTGCGCGAAGTGCTGGCCGCGCTGCGCATCGCCTCGGCGATCGAACGCATCGGTGACTACGCCGCCAACGTGGCCAAGCGCAGCACCGCGCTGAACCGGCACGCGCCTGTACCGGCCGCGCAGGACATCCGCACACTGGCCACACTGGCCACCGAACTGCTGCAGCAGGTGCTGGTCGCCTACCGCGACCGCGATGCCGAAGCCGCCGATGTGGTGCGCCGTCGTGATGCCGATCTGGACGCGCTGCATACCCAGGTGTTCCGCGAACTGCTGGACGACATGGCGCGCGAGCCCTCGACGGTGCCGTCCTGCGCGCATCTGCTGTTCATCGCCAAGAACATAGAGCGCATCGGCGACCACGCCACCAACATCGCCGAAAACGTGTGGTATCTGGTCTACGGCGAAGAGCCGACCGAGGAGCGTCCCAAGAGCGACGAAAGCAGCCAGATCAGCTGATCGCGCTTTCCGCCTTGCATCCGAACGCCGGCTTGATGCCGGCGTTTTTCGTTGGGCGCGTGCTTTGTTCCAACCGGGACATCTGCCGCTGGGCGAGCGCGGCAGCATCCCTGCCCGGCTTCAATCGCGTGGCTTCAATCACACAACTCCAATTGCGCGATCTCAACCTCACGCGGCCTTCAACCGCGTGTCAGATGCGCGGCGATCAGCCGGCGGAACGGCGTCACGTGCTGGGCAAGGCGCAGGGCCGCATCGCGCGCCAGCCGCGCCGGCGGGCGCTCATCGCCATACATGCCGGCCACCAGCGTGGTTGCCAGATACAGCGGTCGGGCTGTCATGCGGTGGCCGCGTTCGTAACGCCGCAACGCAGCCGGACAGGCCGGGCCACGGCCGGCCCGATGCGCCGCCAGCACTTCCCGCGCAAGCCGCTGCTGCCCGAGCAGGCCCAGGTTGAATCCATGTGCGGTGACCGGATGCATGCCGACCGCGGCATCGCCGACCAGGGCGCAGCGCCGGCCGACGAACTTTTCAGCATACACGCCCACCAGCGGATACACATGGCGGCTGCCGATGACCTGCATCTTCCCCATGCGGCCATAGAAGCGGCGCTCGAATTCCTGCCCGAGCGCGGCATCGTCCAGCGCCTGCAAGGCCTGCATTTCGTGCCCCGGCAAGGTCAGCACGACCGAGGCGCGATCACCGTTCAACGGCAGCAGTGCGAGAGTCTGGCCGTAGCGGAACCATTCCATCGCCACGTGCTGATGCGGCAGTTCGTGTTCAACCCGACAGACCATCATTTCGCGCCCGAAATCGCGCATCTGCGCGCCGATGCCGAGCATCTTCCGGGTGCCGGAAAAACGGCTATCGGCAGCCACCAGCAGCACCGCGCGCAGGGTTTTCCCATCGGACAATTGCAGTTCCACCGCATCATCCAGATGACGCAGGCCGCGCACTTCGACCTCGGCATGCAAGGCCACATCGTCGCAGGCGGCGACCGCCTCGAACGCGGCGCGGCGGATCAGAAAATTGGGCACCAGCCAGCCGAGCTGTTCGCTGCGGCCATCCTGCGCGGTGATGTCCAGCGCGAATGGCGAAGACCCGTTCAGCACGCGCGCATCGCGCAGAAGAGAGATGTCAGCGGCATCGATGCGCGGCCAGATATCGAGTTCTTCCAGAATGCGGCGCGAGGTGTGGGTCAACGCGATCTCGCGGCCATCGAATGCGGCTTCACGCAGCGCCGGCAGGGCTTGGCGTTCCAGCAGCGCGATCGAAAGGCCGGCCCCGGCCAGCGAACGCGCCAGGCACAGCCCGGCTGGCCCGGCACCGACGATTGCCACATCCACGTCACGCTGCATGTCCATCACTTTTCCGCCTCCGGATCTGCGTTTTCCGCCGCGCCATTGTAGTGCGGCGGCCGCTGAACGCCGTTCGCGGCGGCCCTGAAAAAACGGTTGGCGCGGCCGGCTACACTATGATGCGATCCCACCCTTCGATTGCCGGAGCCACCATGTCCCGTACCCGTTTCGCCACACCGCTGATGCTGTCGCTGACCGCCGCCGGCAGCCTCGGCCTTGCCACCGCGCAGGCCGCGATCACCGATCTGCCACAGGGCTACGGCCTGACCCAGGACACCGCCGCGCCGGCCAAGCAGAAGGAAACCCCGGCCCGCAAGGCCGAGCCACAGGAAAAGTCCGAGCACGAAGGCAAGTGCGGCGAGGGCAAATGCGGTGAAGGCATGTGCGGTGCCGACCACCACGCCAAGCCCGACGAAGACAAGCCCGACGAAACCACCGCCAAGTCCGACAAGACCGACACCGAGGGCAAATGCGGTGAAGGCAAATGTGGCGAAGGCATGTGCGGCGGCGCTGCCTGATTGCCGGTTTGATTTCCGGTCTGATTCCAGGTTTGCGCTGATGACAAGCACCGCGCCCGCCACATCCCTGCCCGCCGCTTCGGCCGGCCTCGGGCTGCGCCGTGCGATTGCCGGCGAGCTGTTGCAAGCGCAGGCGGGTGCGGTGGATTTTCTCGAAGTCGCGCCGGAAAACTGGATCGGCGTCGGCGGCCGGCACGGGCGCAACCTCGCGCTGCTGGCCGAACACCATCCGATCCTGTGCCATGGCCTGTCGCTTTCGCTCGGCGGCCCGGCGCCGCTGGACATGGACTTCGTGGCAAAGGTGCGCCGCTTCCTGGAGCGCTGGCAGGTGCCACTGTACAGCGAGCATCTGAGCTGGTGCGCCGACGAAGGCCACCTCTACGACCTGATCCCGATCCCGTTCACCGAAGAAGGCGTGCGCCACACCGCCGCGCGTATCGTCCAGGTGCAGGACGCGCTGGGGCGCCGCATCGCGGTGGAGAACATCTCCTACTACGCCGCTCCGTGGCAGCAGATGAGCGAGATCGACTTCCTCAACGCGGTGTTGGCCGAAGCCGATTGCGACCTGCTGCTGGACGTCAACAACATCCACGTCAACAGCGTCAACCACGGCTACGACGCGCTCGCCTTCCTGCATGCGCTGCCGGCCCGGCGGGTGCGCTGCATCCATGTCGCCGGACATTACGTGCAGGCACCGGATCTGCTGGTCGATACCCACGGCGCGGCGGTGATCGATCCGGTCTGGGAGCTGCTGGCGGCCGCCTACCGGCATGTCGGCGTGGTGCCGACACTGCTGGAACGCGATTTCAATTTCCCGCCGCTGGCCGAACTGCTGGCCGAAGTCGGCACAATCCGCGCCGTGCAGCGCGCTGCCGCTGCCGGCCCTGTACGTGATGTCGCCTGACCACGAGCGCCGGGGCGACGAACGCCGGACCGCACAACGGAGTGATGGCAGTATCGACAGCAGGCCTGCCACCACGCTGGCGCAGCAACAGGAGATGTTCGCCGCGCACCTGCGCGATCCACAGCGCTACGCCGCGCCGCCGGTGGCCGAAGAACGCATCGCGGTCTATCGCGAACTGTTCTTCAACAATGTGCGCGATCTGCTGGCCGGCAATTTCCCGGTACTGCGCCGCTTGCTCGGACCCGGCCCCTGGGAACGGCTGATCCGGCAGTTCTACCGCGACCACCGCAGCGCGACGCCGCTGTTTCCCGAGCTGGGGCGCGAGTTTCTCGACTGGTTGGCGCAATGCGAAGCATCCGGACGGCAAGTGATTGAAACCTCGGTGGAAGCGGCTTCAGCCTCCGATGATGCATTTCCGAGCAGAGGAACATCCATCGCGGGCAAGCCCGCTCCCACAACTGCTCCAGATGGCGATACGGCAACAAGCCCAAGCTGGCCCGCCTTCATGCTCGAACTGGCGCATTACGAATGGATCGAGCTGGCCCTGGCGCTGGATGAAACCGATCTGTCGCAACTGGCGTTCGATCCGAACGGCGATCTGTTGCACGGCACTCCGCTGGTATCGCCACTGGCCTGGCCGCTGGCCTACCGCTTCCCGGTGCACCGCATCGGCCCGGATTTCCAACCAGAGGCGACGCCGGACACGCCCACCTTCCTGCTGATCCGCCGCGATGCGCAGCACGCCATCCACTTCCACGAAATCGATGCGCTGGGCCACGCCCTGCTGTTGACGCTGCATGACAATTGCGGCGCTGCCAGCGGCCTTGCGCTGATCGAACAACTGATCGCTGACCAACCCGATGCCGCCGCAATGCGCCAGCAGGCGCATGAACGCCTGACCAGCCTGCATCGGCGCGGCGCGATTCTGGGTACCGCCCACCTGCCATGAACGCGAAGCCAAAAAAACTCCGCCCCCACCTCTCCTGATCCCGACGCGGTGCCGGAGATCAGCGACGACTGGATTGCCGAAGCGGATCTGTTTCAAGGTGAAAAGCTGGTCCGTCGCGGCCGCCCAAGGGTGGCGGCGCCACGCCAGTTGTTGTCGTTGCGCCTGCCGCCGAACGTCATCGCGCGCTGGAAGGCCAGCGGCCCCGGCTGGCAAACGCGGATGGCGCAGGTGCTGGAAAACTCCGCACCTGCGGCAACACCGCCGTCGGATTGAGCACCCTCCCCGGCCCTGCCTGAACCTGCGCCACCGGCTGCACCGGTGAACCGGCACGGCTGCCTTACAATGCGCGAATGCCTGCATCTGCTCCCGATTTCGGCGCTGTCCGCGCCACGACGATGGCCGCGCGATTCCGTGGTTTCCTGCCCGTGGTGGTGGATGTGGAAACCGGCGGCTTCGATGCCGAACGCCACGCGCTGCTGGAGATCGCGGCGATTCCGGTGCTGATGGATGAGGATGGCACGATGCGCCCCGGTGAGCCGGTGCATACCCATGTGGAAGCCTTCCGTGGCGCACTGCTGGATCCGAAATCGCTGGAGATCACCGGCATCGATCCGGACAACCCCCTGCGCGGTGCCGTATCCGAGCGTGAAGCGCTGGGTCTGGTGTTCAACGAAGTCCGTGCCGCGGTGCGCGCCGCCGGCTGCCAGCGTGCGGTGCTGGTCGGCCACAACGCCGCTTTCGATCTGGCCTTCCTGAATGCCGCAGTCCGG
The DNA here is from genome assembly GCF_037478135.1 of Denitratimonas organivorans. Taxonomy (NCBI): domain Bacteria; kingdom Pseudomonadati; phylum Pseudomonadota; class Gammaproteobacteria; order Lysobacterales; family Lysobacteraceae; genus Denitratimonas; species Denitratimonas organivorans. The sequence continues at coordinate 31,676 of NZ_JBBHDV010000004.1, read as the reverse complement.
CGCATCGACCACAAACGCAACCCGTTCCACCCGTTCAGCTGCTTCGATACCGTGCCGCTGGCCGGGCTCGCCTACGGCCAGACCGTACTCGGGCGGGCGGTACACGCGGCCGGCCTGGCCTGGGATTCCAGCCAGGCGCATTCGGCCTTGTACGACGCCCAGATGACGGCCGAACTGTTCTGCGGCATCGCCAACCGCTGGCGTGCGCTGTCACTGGCCGACCCGGCCCTGTCTTCCACGCTTCCGCCGGCTGCCGAAGTGGCACTGCCCGATGACCAGGTACCGCTGATCTGAACCTGTGAAGGTGGCCGGCTCTCAGGACCATGCTACCGCTTCGTCCGGTTCTCCTCCCTCTCCATCGATGATGTCCAGTTCGGCATCGGACAGGCCCAGTTCCACCGAGGTTTCCGGGTGGCGAAGGCAGAAATCGGGGATCAGCGGCGCCGCGAAACAGGCCCGAAGCGGCTTACTATCGGCAGCAAACCGGTCAGGCCAGGGCGGCCGGACTCAAACCAAACGACCTCCAAGAAAGCCAGGACGCTTCAGAATACCGGGACGGCTCACACCGCCTTGGGCAAATTGACCCGCCGCATGAGTTCTTCGGCGCTTTCCTTGCGCTCGCTGTAGCGGTCCACGAGGTAGGGCGAAACATCGCGGGTCAGCCAGGTGAACTTGACCAGTTCCTCCATCACATCGACCACCCTGTCGTGGTAGGCCGACGGCTTCATCCTGTTATTGTCATCAAACTCCTGAAAAGCCTTGGCCACTGACGACTGATTCGGGATGGTGATCATGCGCATCCAGCGCCCGAGCACGCGCATCTGGTTGACCGCATTGAAGGACTGCGAGCCGCCGCAGACCTGCATCACCGCCAGCGCCTTGCCCTGGGTAGGGCGCACAGCACCAGCAGCCAGGGGAATCCAGTCAATCTGGGCTTTCATGATGCCGGTCATGGCGCCGTGACGCTCGGGCGAACACCACACCATCCCTTCGGACCACAGTGCCAGTTCACGCAGTTCTTGCACTTTTGGGTGGGTGTCTGGCGCATCGTCGGGCAAAGGCAATCCACTGGGGTTGAAGATGCGTGTCTCAGCGCCCATGGCTTGCAGCAGCCGGTCAGCTTCTTCGACCAGCAGGCGGCTGAAGGAGCGCGGGCGCAGGGAGCCGTACAGTAGCAGGATGCGTGGTGGGTGGCCCGAGTGCGGGCGCAGCAACTGTGAGGGATTGGGCACACGGAAATGTTCAGCCTGAACCTGCGGCAGATCGGCCAAGGGTTGGGAGACGGGCTTAGACACGGCGACCTTATGCATCGATGACCACTTCACCATCTTCCTTGACGAACGAGCCCTGCTGCGGATCCGGCAGGATGTCGAGCACCATCTCCGACGGGCGGCACAGCCGTACTCCCAGCGGCGTAACCACGATGGGACGGTTGAGCAGGATGGGGTGTTGCTGGATGAAGGCCAGCAATTCTTCATCTGTCCATTTCGCGTTGCCCAGGTCCAGCTCGGCGTAAGGTGTACCTTTTTCTCGAAGCACCTCGCGCACCGAAGCGCCCATAGCGCTCAGCCAGGACTGGATCTGCTCAGTGCTGGGTGGATTTTTGAGGTACTCAATGACAGTCGGCTCCACCCCACTGTTGCGGATCAGGGCCAGCACGTTGCGCGAGGTGCCGCAGGCGGGGTTGTGATAGATGGTGATTTTGGTCATGGGATCCTCTGTGGTTCAGACGGTATGGGGTTTCCAGGCGTTGACGATAGCTACCAGCGATAGCATGACGGGCACTTCAACCAGCACGCCGACCACGGTGGCCAGTGCAGCGCCCGAGTTCAGGCCAAACAACGAAATGGCGACGGCCACCGCCAGCTCGAAGAAGTTGGACGTTCCGATCAGGCAGGCCGGGCCGGCGATGTTGTGTGGCAGCTTGAGCCACCTGGCGCCCCACCAGCCGATGAAGAAGATGCCGTAGGACTGCAGGATCAGCGGCACCGCAATCAGTGCGATCACGCCAGGCTTCTCGACGATGGTGCCTGCCTGGAAACCGAACAGCAGCACCACGGTGGCGATCAGGCCCACCACTGACCAGGGCTTGAGTCTCGCCACGAACTGACCCACGGCGGTAGGCGACTTTTGCATGAGCAGCTGCCGGGTGATCATGCCAGCCAGCAGTGGCAGCACCACATACAGCACGGTAGAGAGCAGCAGCGTCTCCCAGGGCACCGTGACGTTGGTCACGCCCAGCAGAAAGGCGGCAATCGGCGCAAAGGCGACGACCATGATCAGGTCGTTTACCGACACCTGCACCAGGGTGTAGTTGGCATCGCCTTTGACCAGCTGGCTCCAGACAAACACCATCGCGGTGCAAGGTGCCACGCCCAGCAGGATCATGCCGGCGATGTACTCGCTGGCCGATTGCGGATCGACCCAGCCTGCGAACACGTACTGAAAGAACAGCACGCCCAGCGCCGCCATGGTGAAGGGTTTGATCAGCCAGTTGACCACCAGTGTGAGCATCAGGCCCTGAGGCTTCTTGCCCACGTCCTTCACCGCATGCCAGTCGATCTGGATCATCATCGGATAGATCATGATCCAGATGAACACGGCCACCACCAGGTTCACCTGCGCGATTTCCATCGCAGCCACGGCCTGGAACACGCCGGGCATGACCAGCCCTAGACCCACACCGGCCAAGATTCCCAACCCGACCCAAACGGTCAGGTAGCGCTCAAAAACACCCATCGATCAGACCTTTTCAAGGGAATGGCCCGCCAGGTCCAGCAGACGCTGAACACCAACCGGTTCGTTTTCATCAGGGGAACCTGCGCATACCGCTATGCGTGCTGCGTGACGACAGCTTTGATCCGCCCCGGCGCTCTTGGAGGCCGTCTGGTTTGAGTCAGGTCGCCCTGGTCTGACCGGCTTGCTGCCGATAGTAAGCCGCTTCGGCTTCCGCTGGCGGGATGTGACCCGATCGGTCCCAGCAGTCGCCTGTGGTTGTACCAGTACACCCAGTTGCGCAGCGTCTGCGCCGTGCACCCGATCTTCCCGGCAATCGACTCGATCGCCGCCCACTGCGAGCTGTGCGTGTTCTGGTGCTCCAGCACCATCCGCACCGCCCGCTCCCGCACTTCCGGAAAATACTTCACTGGCGTGGTCATGGCTGCATTCTCTCAAAGGGTGGACCCTCCAGAAATACCGGGGTGCTTCACATCACGATTGTGAGGCGCTTAGGACGCACGATCAGCGCCTGGCCGCTGCATCGCACGGGCTGGCGGTCAACGTGCTGGAGGTGTGACGCTCAGCGCACCCGCATTTCCTGCTCCACCCGCAGCAGGTCTTCTTCCGTATCCACGCCGGCCGGGAACGGTTCGGGGCTGAGGGCGGCGGCGATGCGCCAGCCGGCTTCCAGGGCGCGCAGTTGTTCGAGTGATTCGATCTGCTCCAGAGTGCCGGGCGGCATCGGCGCCGCATGCGCGTTACATCGAAGTGGCCGGCGAAGATCATCTCAGCCTGCCGATGCAGCTGGACCAGCTCGTGCCGCTGGTGCTGGACTGGTTTGAACAGCCGGCCTGCCCGCGCAACGAGACCCGGCTCGCGGCAACACGCTGAACCGCAGCGCCGCACAGACACCACGTTCACACCGGCGGCACTGGCAGCGCCCTTGCGGCGGCGGCAGCATGGCGCCATGTCCTTTGCCATGTCCGCATCGCTGCATCTTTTTCACCCCGCCGTTGCCGCGTGGTTCGCGCACAGCTTCGCCGCGCCGACTGCGGCACAGGCGGCGGCGTGGCCGGCAATCGCGCGCGGCGAGGATGTGCTGGTGGCCGCGCCAACCGGTTCGGGCAAGACGCTGACGGCCTTTCTCTGGGCAATCAATTCGCTGGTTGAACAATCACTTGTCGGGTTTTCCTCGAAACAGGACCACCTGGAAAGCCTCTCCCCGCAAAGCAGCCTCTGGCCCGAACCGGCGCCGCCTTCATCGCCTGCGCCGGGCACCCTGCCCGACCGTGTGCAGGTGCTCTACATCTCGCCGCTGAAGGCACTGTCCAACGACATCCGGCTGAATCTGGAAGGTCCGTTGGCCGGCATCGGCGAAGAACTGGCCGCGCTGGGCCTGCCCGATCCGGGCATCCGGGCAGCAGTGCGCACTGGCGACACACCGCAGAACGAACGCGCCGCGCTGCGCCGGCTGGCACCGCACATCCTGGTGACCACGCCCGAATCGCTGTACGTACTGCTCGGCTCGGACTCGGGCCGGGCGATGCTGTCGGGCGTGCGCAGCGTCATCGTCGACGAAATCCACGCGCTGGCCAACAGCAAGCGCGGCAGCCATCTGACGCTGTCGCTGGAGCGGCTGCAGGCGCTGAATCCTGCACGCATCCAGCGCATCGGACTGTCGGCCACGCAGAAACCCATCGAAAAGGTTGCCGCGTTCCTGTGCGGCGGCAGGCTGGATGCAAAAAGTTTGGCTCCCTCTCCCTCGCATGCGGAGGAGAGGGCCGGGGTGACGGGGGCTTTTCCCCCGGAAGCACCAAAATCCCCGTGCAACAGCAAAGCTTCCCCCCTCACCAGTGGTGAGGGAGAGCAAACTTTTCCCTGCACCATCATCAACGCCGGTCACGTGCGCGAACGGGATCTGGCGCTGGAATTGCCGCGCAATCCGCTGGAAGCGGTGATGTCCGGCGAGGCCTGGGAAACCCTCTACGACCGCCTCGCGGAACTGGCCGACGCGCACCGCACCACGCTGGTGTTCGTCAACACCCGGCGCCTGTCCGAACGCGTCACCCGGCATCTGGCCGAACGCCTCGGGCGCGACGCGGTTGCAGCACACCACGGCAGTCTCGCCAAGGAGCTGCGACTGGATGCCGAACAGCGACTCAAGCACGGTCGCCTGCGGATGCTGGTCGCCACCGCATCGCTCGAATTGGGCATCGATATCGGCGATGTGGATCTGGTCTGCCAGCTCGGTTCGCCGGGCGCGATCGCGACCTTCCTGCAGCGCGTCGGGCGTGCCGGCCACGCCGTGGAAGCGACGCCGAAGGGCCGGCTGTTCCCGCTGTCGCGCGACGATCTTGCCGAATCGGTGGCGCTGCTGGACTGCGTGCGGCGCGGCGAACTGGACGCACTGATCGTGCCGCCGCAGCCGCTGGACGTGCTGGCGCAGCAGATCGTGGCCGAAGTCGCCTGCCGCGAATGGGACGAAACCGCGCTGTTCGGGCTGATGCGCCGTGCCGCGCCGTATCGCGATTTGTCGCGCGAACAGTTCAACGACGTGGTGCGGATGCTGGCCGAAGGCTTCAGCACCCGCCGCGGCACCCGTGCCGCCTGGCTGCACCGCGATGTCGTGGCCGGCGCCTTGCGTGCACGGCGCGGCGCGCGTCTGACCGCGCTCAGCTCCGGCGGCACGATTCCCGATACCGCCGACTATCTGGTGGTGCTGGAGCCGCAGGGCCAGATCATCGGCTCGGTGCACGAGGATTTCGCGGTCGAAAGCCTGATCGGCGACGTGTTCCAGCTCGGCAACACCTCGTACCGCATCCTGAAAGTGGAAGCCGACCGGCTGCGGGTCGAGGATGCGCAGGGCGCGCCACCGTCGATTCCGTTCTGGATCGGTGAGGCGCCGGGTCGCAGCGACGAGCTTTCCGCCGGGGTTTCGCGTTTGCGCGAAACGCTGTCGCAACTGTTCCACGAACGCACGCCGGGCGAGAGCGTCGATGCCCGGCTGGCGCGTGCCATCAACTGGCTCTGCGGGGAACTGCGCATCGATGCCCGCGCTGCGCGCGAGCTGGCCGAATACCTGTTGCACGCGCAGATCGCGCTGGGTTTTCTGCCGACGCAGAAGGAACTGGGCATCGAGCGCTTCTTCGACGAATCCGGCGCGATGCAGCTGATCATCCACAGCCCGCTCGGCAGCCGCATCAACAAGGCCTGGGGGCTGGCGCTGCGCAAGCGCTTCTGCCGCAGCTTCAACTTCGAATTGCAGGCCGCCGCGACCGAGGACAACATCGTGCTGTCGCTGTCCACCAGCCACAGCTTTCCGCTTGATGACGTGGGCCGTTTCCTGCATTCCGCGTCGGCGCGCGAAGTGCTGGTGCAGGCGCTGCTGGATGCGCCGCTGTTCGGCGTGCGCTGGCGCTGGAACGCGACCACGGCACTGGCGCTGCCGCGCATGTCCGGTGGCAAGAAGATCGCGCCGCAGATCCAGCGCATGCGCAGCGAGGACCTGCTCGGCACCGTGTTCCCCGATCAGGTTGCCTGCCTGGAGAACATCGTCGGCGAACGCCAGATTCCCGATCACCCGCTGGTCGCACAGACCCTGCACGACTGCCTGCACGAGGCGATGGATGTCGATGGTTTCCTCGCCTTGCTGCAACGCCTGGAAGCCGGCGAAGTACGCATCCATGCGCGCGATCTGACCGCGCCCTCACCGCTGGCGGCCGAAGTGCTGTCGGCGCGCCCCTATGCCTTCCTCGACGATGCGCCGCTGGAGGAACGCCGCACCCGCGCGGTGCAGCAGCGCCGCTATATCGACCCGCAGCAGGCCGACGATCTGGGCCGGCTGGATGCGGCTGCGATCGCAAAGGTGCGTGAAGAAGCCTGGCCGGACGTGCGCAATCCCGACGAGATGCACGATGCGCTCAACATGCTGGGCTTCGTCCGCCAGCACGAAGCCGACAACCACGCTGGCTGGAACACCCACCTGGCCGCGCTGGCTCGCGCCCGCCGCGCCGCGCGGATCACGCTGCCCGAAGGCGAAACCCTGTGGGTCATGGCCGAACGCCTGCCGCAGTTCCGCGCGCTGCACCCATCGCTGCAAACCGAACCCGATATCGAGGTACCGGCCGATTACGTGCACGACTGGGACGCCGATATCGCGCTGCGCGAACTGCTGCGCGCACGCCTGTCCGGCAGCGGGCCGGCCAGTGCTGCGGAACTGGGGGCGCCGCTGGGACGCTCCGCCCGTGCCGTCGAGCCGGCGCTGCTGGCGCTGGAGACCGAAGGTTTCGTGTTCCGCGGCCGCTTCACCCCGGATGCGCCGCACGAGGAATGGTGCGAACGCGGTCTGCTGGCGCGCATCCACCGCTACACCCTGGGCCGGCTGCGGCGCGAAATCGAACCCGTCCCCGCGCGCGACTTCATCCGCTTCCTGTTGCACTGGCAGCACCTGGCGCCTTCCAGCCGGATGCGCGGCCCCGATGCGTTGGGCAAGGTACTGGGCCAACTCGAAGGCTATGAAGCGCCGGCTGCGGCATGGGAAGCCAGCCTGCTGCCGGCGCGTGTGGCCGATTACCAGATCCAGTGGCTGGACGAACAATGCCGCGCCGGGCGCATCGTCTGGCAACGCCTGCATCGCGGTACCCGGTCATCGGAGGATGGCGCCCGCGCGCGCAGCGTCGCGCCCTTGCCGGCGATGCCGCTGGTGCTGTTGCCTCGCCGCCATCGTGCCGACTGGAACCGTCTGGCCGCAGCCCAACAACCGGCCGACGTTGCGCTGTCCTCGCGCGCGCAGCTGCTGCTGGACTGGTTGCAGAACCACGGCGCCGCGTTCTTCGATGAAATGCAGGACGACGTGCGGCTGCTGCGCAGCGAACTGGAGGACGCACTCGGCGAACTGGTCGCGCGTGGCGCGCTGACCTCGGACAGCTTCTCCGGCCTGCGCACCCTGCTGATGCCTGCCGCGCGGCGCGAAAAACAACGCAAGCGCAGGCGTCCCTTCGGACTGGAGGATGCCGGTCGCTGGAGTCCGGTGGCAGCAGCGTCTGCGCCTGTCAAAACAGCGATGCCGCGCGCCTCCGATCCGCAGCATGACGCGGCCGACATCGAGCGTCTGGTGCGGGTGCTGCTGCGGCGCTACGGCGTACTGAGTTGGCGTCTGCTGGAACGCGAGGCGGCCTGGCTGCCGCCTTGGCGGGTATTGCTGCGCGAGTTGCGCCGGCTCGAAGCCCGCGGCGAAATCCGCGGCGGGCGTTTCGTGCAGGGTCTTTCCGGCGAACAGTTCGCGCTGCCCGAGGCGATCCCGCTGCTGCGCCGGATGCGCGACGAAATAGCGGATGGCGAACTGGTCTGCGTCAGCGGCGCCGACCCGCTGAACCTGTCCGGCATCGCGATCAACGGCCCGAAGGTGCCGCGCCTTGCCAGCGCCCGCCTGCTGTACCGCGACGGCGTACCGCTGGCCACCCGCATCGGCGGCAATATCGAATGGCTGGGTGATGGCGCCGCGCCGGGCGGCGCGCTGGATGCGGAAACCCGCCGCCGCGGCACCTGCCTGCTGCGCGGCGAGCCCGACCTTCAGGCCTTGGCTGCGAACAGCGAAGGGCTGGCTGGCGGAACGATGCCGTGAGCCAAGGCACCGCCACCGCCACCGTTGCGCGGCCGCTGACGCACTATCTGAGCGGCGGATACATCCGCGGCAGCTGGCCGCCAGCCGCATCGGGCTCGGCCCGTAGGTAGCGGTCACGCAGCTCGGTCTGGCGCGAACGCATCGGGATTTCGCGCCCATCCAGCCACACCTGGCGCGCGGTATGCGCCACATCCAGCGGATCACCGCTCCACAGCACCAGATCGGCGGCCTTGCCGACTTCGATCGTGCCGGTACGTTCACCGACGCCGAAGGTTTCGGCTGGAATCCGCGTCAAACCGGCCAGCGCGTCTTCCCACGGCAAGCCGTGCGCGACCGCGTTGCCGGCCAGCTGGCGCTGCTTTCGCGCATTGTGCGAGGCATCGCCGGACTGGTTGAAACCGACCTGCACGCCGGCGGCACGCAGCCGCGCGGCGTTTTCCAGCGTGGCGTGGATCTGGTCGAAATTGGCCGGCAGGTTGGCCAGCGTATCGACGAACACCGGCACCTTGGCCGCGGCCAGTTCCGGTGCCAGCTTCCAGGCTTCGACCGCGCCGCTGATCGCGATATTGAGCTTGTGGCGTTGCGCGAATCGCAGCAGTTGTCGGATGTCGGCGGCACGGTTCACATCGAACACGATGCGCCCGCCGTCATCGATATAGCGCTTCAGCGCCACCCGGCCGGCCGGGGTCAGCATCGCCATATCGGCCGGTATTTTGCCGCGCAGTTCTTCGATCAGCTGCTCCAGCAGCATCCACTGCCCGGCGCGCGATACGCCGCTCAATTCCGACGCACCGCCGCCCAGCGATACGAACAGCACGCGTGGCCCGATTGGATCCGGGGCGCCATCCAGTCGCACCACCGCGCCCTGACCGCCGATGATCGAACCCCCGGCGGTGCTGTTGGCGGTCAGCAGGGTGAAGCCGATGCCTTCCACGCGTGCCACCGGCAGCAGGATCGAATCCGGGTTGTAGGCAAGGCTGACATCGAATTCGGGCCGCACCACGATGTCCTTGGCGTTCTGTCCCAGCGCCAGTGCCGCATCGCGGGTGAAGGCCTCGGCCGAGACTTCCTCCAGCCCGATGCCGCTGATGCCGCCGAACAGTGCCGGCGTCAGCGGCCTCCCCTGCGCTTCAACCACCTGCGCACCGTCAGCCGCAAGCCCGCTGCCAATCGCCGCGATCCGGCCGTTGCGCACCAGCACATCGGTATCGGCCAGCGAACCCTGCGCGCTGGCGGTGTGCACCAGTGCATTGCGGATCAGGACATCCTGGGCCGCGCCCAGCATCGGGCTCAGTGCCAGCACGGTGCCGGCCAGCAGCGCGGCCAGACGCGCACGGTTCGCGCCGGAGCGCCTGTTCAAAACGGGGCTCATCGCACACCTCCCTGCACGCTGTCCTGACCAAGACGGAAGTCGGAAACCGGCTGGCGTGCCGGATCGGCGCGGTCGTGCATCAGCGCGCCGTCGATCCAGACCTGTTCGGCCAGCGCATAGACACTGAAGGGGTTGCCGTTCCACAGCACGACATCGGCCATTTTTCCGGCTTCCAGCGTGCCGGTCTGTTCCAGCACACCGAGCGAACGTGCGGCGTTTTCGGTCAGCCAGCGGATCGCGCGTTCGGGTGCGATCTCGATGCCGGCGCGGCGCGCGTTGGCGATCACCTTGGCTGATTCCTGATTCAAACGCTGGATGCCTTCGGCCGAATCCGAGTGCACGATGGCGCAGGAGTTGGCCGGGCGGTCCACGATCGCCACGTTCTCCTGGATGCCGTCGAAGGCTTCCATCTTGAAGCCCCACCAGTCGGCCCAGAGCGCCGCGCAGGTGCCTTCGGCGGCGAGCCGGTCGGCCAGCTTGTAGGCTTCCACACCGTGGTGGAAGGCGGCAATCTCGAACTCGAATTCCTTGGCCAGATCCATCATCACCGCGATCTCGTCGGCGCGGTAGCAGTGGATATGGACCAGCACCTCGCCGGACATGGCACCGGCCAGGGTATCCAGTTTCAGATCCCGTTTGCCGGGCTCCTTGCCACTCCGGCGCTTGGCATATTCCTGCGCCTCGATGAAGGCAGCGCGGTAACCGGCGACGTTGCCCATGCGCGTGGCCGGGCCACCACGCTGGCCGTAGACACGCTTGGGATTTTCCCCGCAGGCCATCTTCAAGCCGTAGGGTGCATCGGGAAATTTCATGCCCTGCACGTCCACCGCCGGCACGTTCTTCAACGTGACGCCGCGGCCACCCACGAGGTTGGCTGAACCAGGCAGGATCTGCAGCGTGGTGACGCCGCCGGCCAGGGCCGCGGCAAAACCCGGATCCTGCGGCCAGACCGAGTGTTCGGCCCAGACCTGTGCCGTGACCGGGCTGGTCATCTCATTGCCGTCACTGTGCGACTGGGTGCCTGGGCTGGGATAAACGCCAAGGTGCGAGTGCACGTCGATGATGCCGGGCGTGACCCACTTGCCGCGGCCATCCACGCGGGTGGCATGGGCGGGGGCCGCCAATCCTTGCCCGATGGCGGCGATGCGGCCGTTTTCCAGCAGCACATCGGCCGTCTCCAGCCGCTCCCCGTTGCCGACCAGCACGGTTGCGCCATTGATCAGCACCGGGCCGGAGGTGACCGGCCGATAGCGGCTGACATAGGCCTCGCCGGTAAAATCCAGCGGCGTATCCCCAGCAGCGCTGATCGTGCGGCGCGTACCCGCTGCGTCATGCGCACAGGCGCCCAAAACCGCAACGCACAGCGCCGCGCTCAACACTCGAATCATCTGCGATCCCCTCGCTCATCGAACAGGTGCGGCAAGTTGCCGGGTTCTCCCGTCACCTGCCGCCTGGACCGCGACATTAGCCCGAAGCCCGCCTCCGGCGGACTGGCCGAAAGTCATGCCGCCATGTGATGTCTCACGTGCCTTCTGTGAAAGGGCGCGGTGTGCCACATCACGGCACGATGCGGCACCGGTCTTTTCACCGCACAACGAAAAGACCCGGCCGCAGCCGGGTCTTCGATCCGGGCCGGCGCATGACGCTACCGGTTTCACACTGGATGCGCGGCGATGACGCCGCCGGTGTGATCAGTGGTGTTCGGCACCAGGCGGATGCGCGTGGCGGTGTTCGATCTCTTCTTCGGTCGCATCGCGCACGTCCAGAATGTCCACCTCGAAGCGCAGCGTCTTGCCGGCCATCGGGTGGTTCAGATCGACATCCACCACCGACATGCCGACCTTGAGTACCGTCAGCGGACGCGGACCCTGCTGGGTCTGCACCATCACCGTCTGCCCGGGCACCAGCTTGGCATTGCCGAAGCGCTTTTTCGGCACGCGCTGGATCAGGCTCTCGTCGCGCTCGCCATAGGCTTCGGACGGCTCCACGGTAGCCTCGACATGATCACCGGCGGCCTTGCCTTCGAGCGCCTTTTCCAGGCCCGGAATGATATTGCCGGCGCCATACAGGACATAGAGCGGCGTGCCGCCCTCCTTCGAGCTTTCGACCTGGTTGCCGTCGGCTTCAAAGACGGTGTAATGGAAGGAAACGACCTTGTTTTTCTCGATATTCATGGGATCAGGCTGCCGGAATGAGCCACTCAGGATAGCGCGTTGCGCGCTGCAGGGCACCTGTGGCGCCGTCGCTCCGGCCGCGATGGTGCCGGCAACAGCCGGATTCCGGGTTTGACAGCGGCGCCAGCCTTGCATGAACGTGCCGACATGATTGCCGCACGCCCCAACCCCACCCCACGCCTTGCACGACACCGGCCAACCCCAATCCTGACGTGTGCCGGCCTGTTCTTCGCACTGCTGTTGTCGCTGTCGCTGGGCGGCTGCGGCGGCAAGTACACCAAGCCGCAGACGCCACCTGCCGCCAGCGGCACCTACTACGCCAACGGCCCGGCGCACGCCAACGACGTGCTGTTCAACGCCATCAGCCTGGTCGGCACGCCCTACCGTTACGGCGGCAACACCCCGGCCGGCGGCTTTGATTGCAGCGGTCTGGTCGGCTACGTGTTCCGCGAAGCCGCCGGGCTGGCACTGCCGCGCAATTCGCAGGCCATCGCCGAGGTCAAGGCACCCAAGGTCGAACGCAAGCGCCTGCTGCCCGGCGATCTGGTGTTTTTCGGCCGCCGCGCGGTCAACCACATCGGCATCTACGTCGGCGAAGGCCGCTTCGTCCACGCCCCCAGCAGCGGCGGCACCGTCCGCATGGATCATCTGGATGGCCACTACTGGCGCGATCACTACCTTTACGCCAAACGCGTGCTGCGCTGAGCCACAAAGCCACGGCAATGCAGTTGCATTACAATGGCGACATCCTGTGCCGAGGCCCGTCCATGCCCTCCCTGATCGAAGCCGAATCCACCCTCACCGACCGCTACCAGACCACCGTTCCTGAAACCGTGCGGCGGGCGCTTCAGCTCGGCAAGCGCGACCGCATCCGCTGGGCGATCAATGCCGATGGCCAGGTCCTGCTGCAGCGGGCCGATGATGCCGCCGACCCCGTACTGGGACGCTTTCTGGATTTCCTCGCTGCCGACATGACAGCCCATCCGGAACACCTGCGCAGCCTCGATACCGGGCTGGCCACCCACCTCGAAAAGCTGGTCGGACATATCGATATCGATCTGGGTGCACCCTTGTCCGACGACGGCGAATGAAGCCGGACAACCCTCCACTGGCGGTCCATGACTGGACCTTGATGGCGCATCCGTTGTTTCTGGACCAGGTCCAGACGTTGACGACCCAGGTGGAAACCCTGCGCCGCAAAGACCCGGAAGGCTATGTCAGGAAGAACGCCAGCAAGCGCCTGGCGGCGATCCATCGGCTGGCGTTCGACATCATCCCGCAAGACCCGACACGCAGCGGATACCGCCAGGGCAGCGCCCTGGGTGACGAGCGCAAGCATTGGTTCCGGGCCAAATTCTTCCAGCAGTACCGCCTGCTCTTCCGCTACCACGCAGCCAGCCGGTTGATCGTCTACGCATGGGTCAATGACGAAAGCAGCAAACGGGTATACGAGCGCACGGGTGACGCCTACCGTGTTTTCACCCGGATGCTGGACAGCGGCCATCCGCCGGACGACTGGGCCGCACTGCTGGCCACCAGCGAGAATCTGCCGGGCTCCTGAACTGCGTCCTGTGGGAAACCGGCAGCATCATTGTTCGCGCTGCACCGGCACGCCATGCGCAGCAGCATGGCCACGCGCCACGTCCACGCGCATCAGCAATAACAGCCCGGTGACGAAAAACAGTGCGGTGACGCCGATCGCAAGCCGGTGGTTGCCGGCGGTGGCGGCGTTGACGATGCCGTAGCTCAGCGGTCCGAGGATCGAGGCCAGTTTCACTGCCAGCCCCCACAGGCCGAAGATTTCCGCTTCGCGCTGCGGTGGACACAGATAACCGACCAGCGCCCGCCCAGCCGATTGCGAAGCACCCAGACAGATACCGACCAGATTGGCCGCGATCCAGACCACCACCATGCCGTTGGCGAATGCCATCATGCCGACCGCCAGCAGCCAGCCCAGCAGGGTGACGGCCAGCACGCGGCGATGCCCGAAGCGGTCCTGCAAGGCACCGAATGCGAATGCGCCGAGCGCGGCGGTGATGTTCACCACCAGGATCAGGGTGATGCTCTGCGCGGTGGTGAACCCCAGCGCCTGTTCGGTATAGATCGCCGCCAGCACGATCACCGTCTGCACCCCGGCCTGGTAGCAGACGATGCAGGCCAGCAGCCGGCGCAGGTCGAGCAGACCATCGCCACCGCGCAACGCACTGCGTACCCGGGCCAGCGCCAGAGCCGCAACCTGGCCATCGGCCAGCGCTTGCGGGCGGGCGCGTTCGCGCAGCAGAAAGACCGTGGGCAATACCGCCAGCGCGAACACCGCCGCGGTGATCAGCATCGTCTGCGGCACCGCTTCAGCGGCACTGCGGCCGGTGCCCTGGATCCAGTACAGACACAATCCCAGCGTCAGCAACCCGCCGATATAGCCCAGGCCCCAGCCCCAGCCGGACACCTTGCCCATCGCTTCGGGCCGCACCAGTTCCGGCAGGAAGGCCGCGATCAGGTTCTCGCCCATGCCGAACGCGAAGTTGCCGATCACCACGATGCACAGCGCCAGCGCCACATTGCCCGGGCCGCACAGCGACAGCGCGGCGGTGCCGACAATGCACAGCACGGCGCTGCCGATCAGCAGTTCGCGCTTGCGTGCCCGCAGATCGGCCCAGGCACCGATCAGCGGCGCACTGACCAGATTCACCGCATAAGACAGCGACAGCGCCGCCGTCCACGCCAGCGTCGCCCAGTTCGCGCCACCGGCGATCACCGAGACGAACCAGGCGTTGAACACCGCCGTGACCACCACCGTGGTGTAACCGGAGTTCGCGAAATCGAACATCGCCCAGGCCAGCACTTCGCGCCGCTGCACCGGCGGCGTACCGGGCGGATGGGATGCCGCAAATTCAGGCGTGCTCACGCCCGGCACCCGAACAAGACACAGCGGCGGCTGGCAGACGCCGCCAGCGGCATGGGTGGAACGGTTGGTGGAACGGAAAGATCAGCGGGAATGGCGCTCATTCGGATCAGGCACGGCAATGGACCGCACAGCATAGAGCCTTGCCGGTTGCACGGTGGTTTCGATCGATACGGCCATAGCTTGCAGGCGAAAATCACAAAACGAATGCGCGGCAGCATGGATTCGGGTCATTATTCCGGCGTTGCCGGCGCGCGGTGACATGCGGTTTCCCGGCAATTCCCATTCCGCGGATTCAAACCATGGGCAAGCGTTTGGCAGCAGAGTTGTTCGGTACGTTCTGGCTGGTGTTCGGCGGCTGTGGCAGCGCGATCTTCGCGGCGGCATTTCCGGAGCTTGGCATCGGCTTTGCCGGTGTGGCGCTGGCTTTCGGCCTGACCGTGCTGACGATGGCCTATGCGGTGGGCCATATTTCCGGCGGGCACTTCAATCCGGCGGTGACGCTGGGGCTGGTCACGGGCGGTCGTTTCCCGGCACGCGACGTGCTCGGCTATGTGATCGCACAGGTCATCGGGGGCGTGCTCGCCGGCGCCGCGCTTTATGCGGTCGCCAAAGGCGCGCCGGATTTCAGCGCCGGCGGCTTCGCCTCCAATGGCTTTGCCGAATTGTCGCCGGGCGGCTATTCGATGGGCGCGGTGTTGATGGCCGAAGTGCTGCTGACCGCGTTCTTCCTGATCGTGATCCTGGGCGCGACCGATTCACGTGCACCGGGCGGATTTGCGCCTCTCGCCATCGGCCTGTGCCTGACCCTGATCCATCTGATCTCGATCCCGATTTCCAACACCTCGGTCAACCCGGCGCGCAGCACTGGCGTGGCGTTGTTCGCCGATACCGCCGCGATGTCGCAGCTGTGGCTGTTCTGGATCGCGCCACTGGTGGGCGGCGCCATCGGCGGGACGATCTACGCCTTGCTGCTGGACAAGCCCAGAACCTGATCCGTTCTTCAACCTGGGCCGGCGCCGGATGCGACGCCGGCTCCGGGTAGCGAAAAACACCGCGCCAGCTGAATCCTGCGCCTTGCCGATCTGGTTATTCCGCCCGCAAGCGCGTAGAGTGGGCGGGCTGTTTGCTCTGGTGTCGCGTTTTCCCGGTCGCCCTTGTTGCCACCTGCCGCACGCCCCTTCCCGCAAGCACTTCGAAGCCGTCGATCCTCTTCGCTTCGAACCATCTTCAAGACCCGGCGCGGATACGGGAACGCTGCGGTCAGGACATCAGGAGCCACCATGTCTTTTTCTTCCCTCGGGCTGAAGCCCGAGCTCGTCCGTGCCTTGGACGCGATGGGCTATACCTCACCGACACCGATCCAGGAACGTGCCATCCCGCGCGTGCTGGAAGGCCGCGACCTGCTCGCCGGCGCCCAGACCGGCACCGGCAAGACCGCCGCTTTCTCGCTGCCGGTGCTGCAACGCCTGCACGATGCCGCCCCGCAGCGCGGCCCGCGCCCGCCGCGCGCACTGGTGCTCACGCCCACGCGTGAACTGGCGTTGCAGGTGCACGACAATATCCGCAGCTATGCCAAGCATCTGCGCCTTTCCAGTACCGTGATCTTCGGCGGTGCCGGCATGAACCCCCAGCTCGAAGCGCTGCGCCGCGGCGTGGACGTGCTGGTGGCCACGCCCGGCCGCCTGATCGATCACATCGAACGCCGCAGCGTTGATCTTTCCAAGATTGAAGTGCTGGTGCTGGACGAAGCCGACCGCATGCTCGACATGGGCTTCCTGCCCGCGATGAAGCGCATCCTCGGCGTGCTGCCGCGCCAGAACCGCCAGACCCTGCTGTTCTCCGCCACGTTCGCTTCTGAAATCAAGCAGTTGGCGCAGCAGTTCATGCGCGATCCGGAGGAAATCCAGGTCACGCCACAGAACACCGTCGTGGCCACGGTCGAACACCGCGGGCATCCGGTCGACACCTCGCGCAAACGTGATCTGCTGCTGCATCTGATGGCCGCCAACAGCCGCCGCCAGACCCTGGTGTTCACCCGCACCAAGCACGGCGCCAATCGCCTGGCCGAGTTCCTGGAAAAAGCCGGCATGCGCGCTGCCGCGATCCACGGCAACAAGTCGCAGAGCGCACGGGTCAAGGCCCTGACCGAATTCAAGAACGGCAAGTGCACGGTGCTGGTCGCCACCGATATCGCGGCGCGCGGCATCGATATCGACCAGCTGCCGGTGGTGGTCAATTTCGACCTGCCGACCATCGCTGAAGACTATGTGCACCGCATCGGCCGCACCGGCCGCAACGGCAGCAGTGGCGAGGCGATCTCGCTGGTGGCGCCGGAAGAAGGCCCGCTGCTGCGCGACATCCAGAAGCTGCTCCGGCAGGACATCCAGATGACCTCGATCGAAGGTTTCGAGGCGTCCAGCCCGCTGCAGATGAACGGTTCGCTGAAGGCCGCACGCCGCCCCGGCCATGGTCAGGCGCAGCGCAATGCACGCCCGGCCGGTTCCGGCCAGAAGAAGCCCGCCGCACCCGGCGGCAATCGTCCGCCGCGACAGGGCCAGCACAGCGGCCGTGGCGGTGGTCAGGGCCGTCCCAATAGCGGTGGCGGCCAGCGTCGTCAGGCGATCTGACGCCCTCGCTGCATCACCGGCCTGAGGTTTGCTTCAGGCCGGTGGGATTCCACGTACCGCTGCGACAAACTCCCGCATCCGCCCGGCATGCTTGATGCCGGGCGCGGTTTCGATGCCGCTGGACACGTCCACGCCCCACGGCCGGGCCAGCGCGATGGCCTGGGCCACATTGCCCGCATCCAGCCCGCCAGCCAGCAGGAACGGCAGCGGCAACGAGGCCGGCAGGCGCTGCCAGTCGAAGCGCTGGCCACTGCCGCCAGCCTCACCGACACCGTGCCCATCGAACAGCACCGCCGTGGCCGAGGGCCAGGCGGACACACGCGCCACGACATCGCCGGCCGCGCCCTGCCCCATCGCCACCGCCTTCAGGAACGGCAGACCGAAGGCCGCGCAGAACGCATCGTTCTCGGCACCGTGGAATTGCAACAGATCCGGCTGCACCGTTTCGACCACCCGTGCCACCTCATCGGCCGGGTTGTCCATCAGCAGCGCCACGACAGCGATGCCGGCCGGCACCCGCGCACGCAATTCCGCTGCCTGCGTCACCCCCAGACAGCGCGGACTGCGTGTGGCGAACACCAGCCCGATCAGGTCCACGCCCAGCGCCACCGCCGTATCGACATCGACGGCCCGGGTCAGGCCGCAGAACTTGATCCGGGTATCACCCTGCGCGTGGTCACGTGCCGTGGCCGACGTGCCGGAACCGGCTGAACTGGAAAAAATGCGCGAGGCCGTCACAGCGTCACCTCGTCCGGCAGCTGCCATTCGGCCGGATACAGCGGCCCGACGAACAGCAGGCCCTGCGGCGGCGCGGTCGGGCCGGCAACAGTACGGTCACAGCCGTCCAGCACTTCGCGCGGCCAATGCACCGGACGCTCGCCACAGCCCACCAGCAGCAGGCTGCCGACCAGATTGCGCACCATGTGATGCAGAAAGGCATTGGCCTGCACCTCGACCCGAACCTCCTCACCGATACGCTCAACGCTGAGGTGTTGCAGCTCGCGGCGCGGGTGGTTGGCCTGGCACTGGGAGGAACGGAAGGCGCTGAAATCGTGCATGCCAAGCAAGCGCTGCGCCGCTTCGTGCATGGCCTCGGCATCCAGCGGCCGGCGTTCCCAGCTGAGATAGCGCGCCTCCAGCGCCGGGCGGATGCGGCGATTCGCGATGCGATAGCAATAGCGCCGCGCACGTGCGGAAAAGCGTGCATGGAACTGCGCATCAACCGGCTGCGCCCAGCGCACCGCAATGCTGGATGGCAGGCGCGAATTGGCGCCCATCACCCAGGAGTAGTCGCTGCGCTGCGCCTCGCTGTCGAAATGCACCACCTGGCAGCGTCCGTGCACGCCACGATCGGTGCGGCCGGCACAGACTACGTCCACGCGCTGCCCGGCGACGAAGGACAGCGCATCCTCGACCGCCTCCTGCACGCTCGGGTTGTCATGCAGCCGCTGCCAGCCGCAGAAGTCGGTACCGTCGAATTCAATGCCCAGCGCGTAACGCATGCGGGTTCCTGAAAATGGAAAGGCCGGAAGCTTCGCGCTTCCGGCCTTTCATTGCCAGCGTGGCGGGACGCGGATCAGGCGATGCCGTCGATCAGGCGACGTGCTTCCTCGCGCTGTTCGGCGTTGCCCTCGGTCAGTACCTCTTCCAGCATGCCGCGTGCACCTTCGGCATCGCCCATGTCCAGATAGGCGCGGCCCAGTTCCAGCTTGGTGGCGGCGGCATCGGCGTCGATGACGGAGAAATCGTCGCCGGCATCGGCCTGACCCGTGCTGTCGGTGAAATCGTCAGCCTCCGGCACGGCCTGTACCGCAGCCGAATCGAAGGACTCGAAATCATAGTCCTGCCCGGCCGCCGGATCGGCAACTGGTTCGACTGCGGGCTGCCCGGCATCGGCACTGCTGCCGGACGAGAACCAGTCGATTTCGCGCTCGTCCGACGCATCCTGCTCAGCCGTTTGTACGAAGCTGTCCTGCGGCTGTTCCGGCACTGCCGGGGCGTCAAATTCGGCGCTGCCTTCATCACTGCCCAGACCGTACGCCTCGGCCACGTCTTCGACATCCGGAGCCGCTGCGAACAGCGGATGGTCCGGTGCGATCTGTGCACCCATGTCGCGCACTTCCAGCCAGGCCGGATCGTTGCTGTCGTAGACCTGAGCGTACATCGCTTCAGCCGCACTTTCGAACGCGACCACGTCGTTGCGGGTGTAGTAGTGGCGCAGCAGGTCCAGATGCAGTTGCAGATCGTTCGGGTACTGGCTGATGGCCTCGACCAGTTCGGCTTCTTCCGCTTCCGGCTCGTAATCGACCACGGCCGGCGTGGCACTGGCGGCAGCCGCAGGCAGCGCAGCATCAGCCTTGCCCTTCTTGCGACGCATCGCCAACAGGCCGACCAGGCCCAGCAGCACGGCGGCACCGCCACCGATCAGCCACGGATTGAAACCGCTGTCGGCGGCCGGAGCCGGCTGTGCCGGCGCCGGATCGGCGGCAGGTTCCGTGACAGGCGCAGGTTCCGGTTCGGCCAGGGCCACGGGCTCGGAAACCTGTTCCTGTTCTGCAGCGGCGACAGGGTCGGCCGCCGGATCGGTGTCCGCGTCGCTGGTGCTGTCGATATCAGCCTGCGCATCGGCCACGGCCATGACGTCGGCGTCATCCTCGACCGCCTCACTGCCGTCGTCCAGCATTGCGGACGAACCCTCCGGGGCCGCTGCGGCGCTGGGCGCCAGGCCGGCGGCGGCTTCCAGTTCGGCCAGGCGACGCTGCGCGGCGGCCAGTTCGCTGTCCTTGAGTTCGAGCAGCCGCCGGCTTTCGCCGCGCAGTTCCTCCAGCTCGCCGACACGCGACTTCAGTTCGATGTTTTCCTGCGACAGCGCGCTGGCTTCCTCGCGTGCGCGCGCCAGCTCGGCACGCAGTTCGCGGCCGCTGCCTTCGGCGGCGGCACCGGACTGGCTGGCGCTGCCATCCCCGGACGCGTCGCGCGGCGGGGTCAATTCCAGACGCGATTCAGTACGCGAGGCCGCGGTCGCACGGGCTGCGGCGCTGCCGGGGGTGCCGTCTGCCGGCTGCGCCACCGTACTGCCCGGGCCACCCCAGGCCTGCATCTGGTCACGCACCTGGGCGGCTGCTTCGGCGGCGGCCACCACGGTGGTTTCGTCCCGACCGGGAATGCGCAGCACCGCGCCCTTCTTCAGGCGGTTGATGTTGTTGCCGATGAAGGCATCGGGATTGGCACGCAGCAGCGCCATCATCATCTGGTTGATCGTAACCGCATCATCCGGACGGTTGCGCTGCGCGATCGACCACAGGGTTTCGCCTGCAGCCACGGTGTACGAATCGGTGCCATAACCGGGATAGCTGGAAGGCGCCACGTCCTGCGGCGCAGCCACCGGCGCCGGCGCGGCGGCAACAGGTGCCGGCTCGGGTACCGGTGCGGGTGCGGACGGCAGCGGCGGGGGAACTTCTAGCGATTCGGTACGCGCCGGAGCCGGATCGGGCAAGGCGCTGGCGGCGGCCGGCGCACTGGCGGTGATCGGCGCCATCGAGGGCGGATCCAGCAACACCGTGTATTCGCGCAGCAGACGACCCTTGCCCCAGTCCACTTCCAGCAGGAAGCTCAGGAACGGGTCGGCAACGCCGGTCGGCGTGGTGATGCGGATGACCTTGGCGCCGCGCGCGTTGGTCTGCACCTCGAACTGGAGGTTGGCCGACTGCAGCGCCGGCCGGTCCAGCCCGACACGCGCGAACGCATCCGGCGAGGCCAGCCGCACCGCTAGGTTATCGGCCTCTCCAGGGCTGCTGACGAGCACCGGGATTTCCGCGACAAGTGGTTGATTCAGGGCCGATTTCACCTCGATCTGACCCAGTCCCAGCGCATAGGCGTGGGAACCACCCAATGCCAGGGCCAAGGCCAACGGGAGTCGGAGACGCTTGTTCATTATGGAGGCTTCCCCTAGGGCAATACGTATGGATTGCGTGGCGGTCGTTTCCCCCTGAAAGCTAGAAACGACTTGATAACGCTTTCCTAACTATAGATCAGGCTACAGGTTTTACCAATAGTTCAGCAATCTGTACAGCGTTCAACGCCGCGCCTTTCCGGATATTGTCCGACACCACCCAGAGGTTGAGGCCGCGGGGATGCGAAATGTCCTGGCGGATGCGGCCGACGAAGACCGCGTCCTTGCCCGAAGCATGGGTGACCGGGGTTGGCCAGCCACCGGCTCGCACCTCGTCCACGACCACCACGCCCGGCGCCTGTTGCAGCAGTTCCCGTGCGGCCTGCGCCGTAATCGGCTCGCGGGTTTCGATATGCACGGCTTCGGAATGACCGTAGAACACCGGCACGCGGACCGCGGTCGGGTTCACCTGGATGTTCTCGTCGCCAAGGATCTTGCGGGTTTCCCAGACCAGCTTCATTTCCTCCTTGGTGTAGCCGTTGTCGAGGAAATCGTCGATCTGCGGGATCAGGTTGAACGCGATCTGCACCGGGAAGCGCTCCGGCTTGGGGTCGGCGAAGTTCAGGATCGCGGCGGTCTGGCGGCCCAGTTCCTCCAGCGCCGAGCGGCCACCGCCGGACACCGACTGGTAGGTCGCCACATTGATCCGCTCGATGCCGACCTTGCGATGGATCGGCGCCAGCGCCACCAGCAGCTGCATCGTCGAGCAGTTCGGGTTGGCGATGATGCCGCGCGGCGGGTTCTGCACCGCTTCCGGATTCACTTCGGACACCACCAGCGGCACGTCCTCGTCGTAACGGAAGGCCGAGCTGTTGTCGATCACGGTCGCGCCCTTGGCGGCAAAGCGCGGCGCGTGCTCCTTCGAGACCGAACCGCCGGCCGAGAACAGCGCGATATCCACGCCTTCCGGATCGAACTGCGCCAGATCCTGCACCATCACGTCACGGCCACGGAAGGACACCGTGCCGCCAGCCGAGCGCTCGGACGCCAGCACCACCAGTTTGCCGATCGGGAACGCGCGTTCGGCCAGGATCGACAGCATGGTTTCGCCGACAGCACCGGTGGCGCCGACGACCGCGACGGTGTACTGCTTCGGGGACTCACTCATGTCACGGGTTCCTCGGGTTCGGGCCAGATCACGGCCACAGGATGGAAGAAAAATACTCAGCCCGGCGTTTGACCGGGAATCAGCGGCGCCACCGGGCCGACATCGCCGCACTGGCCGCGATGGCGCAACGCCTGGTCGATCAGCACCAGCGCCACCATCGCCTCGGCGATCGGCGTTGCGCGGATGCCCACGCACGGATCGTGCCGGCCCTTGGTGACGACTTCGACCGCATTGCCGTCCACATCCAGGCTGCGGCCGGGCAGGCGCATGCTGGATGTGGGCTTGAGCGCGATCGAACAGCGGATCGGCTGGCCGCTGGAAATGCCGCCCAGGATTCCACCGGC
Organism: Denitratimonas organivorans; assembly: GCF_037478135.1. Classification (NCBI taxonomy): domain Bacteria; kingdom Pseudomonadati; phylum Pseudomonadota; class Gammaproteobacteria; order Lysobacterales; family Lysobacteraceae; genus Denitratimonas; species Denitratimonas organivorans. The sequence continues at coordinate 8,853 of NZ_JBBHDV010000004.1, read as the reverse complement.
ATGGTTGGAAACAAAACCTTCGGCCAGGATCTCGTCGCGGTGTTCGGTGCCGCGCTGCGCGGCCGAAGCGAAACCGTCGCCGATTTCCACGCCCTTGACCGCATTGATGCCCATCAGCGCACTGGCCAGTTCGGCATCGAGCTTGCCGTAGACCGGCTCGCCCCAGCCCGGCGGCACGCCCTGCGCCACCACATCCACGCGCGCCCCGACCGAATCGCCGGATTTACGCAGCGCGTCCATATAGCGTTCCAGCTCGGGCAGCTGCGCCGCATCGGGCCAGAAGAAGGGATTGGTTTCGACCACATCCCAATCGAACCCGTGCGGCACGATGTCGCCCAGCTGCGACAGCCAACCGCGCACCACGATGCCGCGCTGCGCCAGCCATTTTTTCGCGATCACGCCGGCGGCCACGCGCATCGTGGTCTCGCGCGCCGAACTGCGCCCGCCGCCGCGCGGATCGCGGATGCCGTATTTCTGCCAGTAGCTGTAATCGGCATGCGCCGGGCGGAACTGCTGCGCGATATTGCCGTAGTCCTTGCTGCGCTGGTCGGTGTTGCGGATCAGCAGACCGATCGGGGTGCCGGTGGTTTTTCCTTCGTAGACGCCAGAGAGGATTTCGATCCCGTCGGCCTCGCGCCGCTGCGAGGTATGGCGCGAACGGCCGGTGGCGCGGCGCTCCAGATCGGCGCGGAAATCCTCCGGCGCCAGTTCCAGCCCGGGAGGGCAACCGTCGATCACGCAGCCGATGGCCGGCCCGTGGGATTCACCGAACGTGGTGACGCGAAAAAGATGACCGAAGGTGTTCACGGCATGCCTTGGGATTTACTCCCTCTCCCCTGCTTGCGGGAAAGAGGGTTGGGGTGAGGGGGAGCTTTTCATTAGGTTGGGTTCGAGCAAAAGCACCCGCGGCTGCGCCGCTCAAAAGCCCTGTTTGCCCCCGCAAGGGGAGGAGAGGGAACAAATGCGCTCATCCCCGTGCCTCCGCCAGCTCCCGAATACGCACATGGTGGCGAACCAGATCGTCGCGCTCGATCACGAACACACCCATCGCGCCGACGCGGAATTCGATCCATGCGAACGGCACTTCCGGCAGCAGTTCGACCAGCGCGCGTTCGCTTTCACCCACTTCGCAGATCATCAGGCCGTCTTCGGTCAGATGCTCCGGCGCATCGCGCAGCATGCGCAGCACGATGTCCAGCCCGTCATCGCCGGCACGCAGGCCCATTTCCGGCTCGTATTCGTACTCACGCGGCAGCGCATCGACCTCGGCGTGGGTGACATAGGGCGGATTGCTGACGATCAGGTCATAGCGTTCGCCCTGCAGCGCGGCGAACAGGTCCGATTGCACCAGCCGCACGCGCGCGCCAACCTCGAAACGCTCGACATTGGCCTGCGCCAGCGCCAGCGCATCGGCGCTCAGATCGACACCATCAACCTGCCAGTCAGGCTGATACACCGCCGTGGCGATCGCGATGCAGCCCGAGCCGGTGCACAGATCCAGCACACGCGAAATCTCGCGCTCGCCGACCCACGGCTGGTAGCCGACTTCGATCAGCTCGGCAATCGGCGAACGCGGCACCAGCGCACGCGGATCACTGAGGAACGACAGCCCGGCAAACCAGGCCTCGCCGGTGATGTAGCAGGCCGGAATGCGCTCATCGATACGACGCTGGAACAGCGCCAGCACGCGCTGCTTCTCATCACTGGTCAGGCGCGCCTGACCGTAGACCGGCGACAGGTCATGCGGCAGATGCAGCGCGAACAGCGTCAGCTGGGTGGCCTCGTCCAGTGCGTTGTCGTAACTGTGGCCGAAAGTCAGGCCGGCTTCGCCGAAACGGCTGGCGCCATAGCGGATCAGATCGATGATGGTATGCAGTTCGGTGCTCATGGTGCAGTGCGGTATGGGAATCGTCGCAGTATAGCCCGCTGCCCGCCCGGCACCGCCAGCCTTCTCGCGCCGGCGGTGGCGCGTCGCGCATGACCGCAGGAAAATACGCCGAACCAGCCCGGCCTGATGGCCCGGCCTTGCCCGCTGCGAAGCGGCCGGCCGCGATGTGCCACCGCTATACTTGCCGGTTATGAATACGACCTCCCCTTCCCGCTCCGGCCGCGTGCCGCTGTTCCTGGTGCTGCTGGCGGCACTGGCCGCCGGTCTTGGCCTCTGGGCCGGCCAGAAATTCTTCCTTGGCAGTGGCACGCCGCTGCCCGAAACCCGCACCACGCGTCTGCTGGATCCGCCCCGTATCCTGCCGGAATTCAGCCTCCAGACCATCAACGGCGGAACCTTGGCATCGGCCGATCTCAAGGGCCGCTTCACCCTGGTGTTCCTGGGTTTCACCCACTGCCCGGACGTATGCCCGATGACGCTGCTGGAACTGGCGCAGGCGGAAAAGCGCTGGCAGCAGGCGCTGCCTGAAGCGCAGCATCCGCGCATCCTGCTGGTTTCGGTCGATCCGGAGCGCGACAACCCGGAACTGCTGAACCAGTACGCCACCCACTTCAGCCCAACCATCCTGAGCGGCACCAGCGATGTGGAAAGCCTGACCCGGCTGGCCAAATCGCTGAGCATGGTGTTCGCCAAGACCCCGCTGGGGCCGGAACCGCAGAACTACACCATCGACCACACCAGCTGGGTCGCGGTGCTGGATCCCGACGCGCACCTGGCCGGCTTCATCCGCCCGCCGCTGGATCCGGAAGCCATCGCGCAGGATCTTCAAACGCTGGTGGAAGCACGCTGATGTCGGCCGCGATCAAGGCGCAATACCTGCTTCCCCATCGCCTGCTCTCGCGCCTTGCACTGCGTGCCTCGCGCAGCGAAGTGCAGCCGTGGAAGAACTTCCTGATCCGCCAGGTGCTGGCACATTTCGATGTGGCGATGGACGAGGCCGAACAACCGGATCCGTTCGCCTACCCGAGCTTCAACGCCTTCTTCACCCGCGCACTGAAGCCGGGCGCGCGCCAGCCCGATCCGGATCCCGCCGCGCTGCTGATGCCGTCGGACGGACGCATCAGCCAGGCCGGAAACATCGAACAAGGCCGCATCTTCCAGGCCAAGGGCCAGCATTACAGCGCGGCCGAACTGCTCGGCGACGAAGCCGCCGCCGCACCGTTTTCCGACGGCCGCTTCCTCAACGTCTACCTGGCCCCGCGCGACTACCACCGCGTGCACATGCCCTGGACCGGCACCCTGCGCGAAACCCTGCACGTGCCGGGCCGCCTGTTCAGCGTCTCGCCCGCCACAGCGGCGGCGGTGCCGCGCCTGTTCGCACGCAACGAGCGCCTGGTCTGCCATTTCGACTGCGACTTCGGCCCGATGGCGGTGGTGATGGTCGGCGCGATGCTGGTATCCGGCGTGGAAACGGTCTGGAACGGCGTCAACATCCCCAAATACGCCAACCAGCCGCTGCGCCGCGATTTCCGCGGGCAGAACATCGTGCTGGAACGCTTCGCCGAAATGGCACGCTTCAACTACGGCTCCACCGTGATCGTGCTGCTGCCGGCTGGCGCCGCCGAACTGGTGGACGGACTGCAACCACAACAGACGGTACGCGTCGGCGAACGGTTCGCGCTGCGGCGCTGAACAACACCACCAATCAGTAACAAACCCAATCTGAATACCCGGGCTGCGTGGCTACCCGGCTTGATCCTTGATGCGTCCGGGCTGAGGCGTAGGAAGAAGATTGAGCACGACCCTGTCACCGGCAGACGGATCGCTGCAAAAACCAAACGGCGGCTTTCGGGCCGCCGTTTCGTTTCCATCTTCTTTCTGTCTTCGCAAACCGTTTCTCTGGATGAAACAGGGAGCCAGGAACATCAATCCTCAATCGTCGCCGGCAGCAACTTCGCCGGTTCGGGCTGGGCTGCGACCTGCAACTGGCCGTCCTTGACCGTGACATCGACGCGGCCGCCGCCGACCAGTTGGCCGAACAGCAGTTCGTCGGCCAGCGGGCGTTTGATCCTGTCCTGCAACACGCGCGCCATCGGGCGGGCGCCCATCTGCGGATCGAAGCCATGCTCGGCCAGCCAACGCCGCGCTTCGGGATCGACACTGAGCACGACGTGCTTTTCCTGCAACTGGGTTTCCAACTCGATGATGAACTTGTCCACCACCCGCAGGATGTAGTCGAAATCCAGTCCGCGGAACTGCACGATCGCATCCAGCCGGTTGCGGAACTCCGGGCTGAAACTCTTGCGGATCGCTTCCATCGCATCGGTGCTGTGGTTCTGTTCGACAAACCCGATGGTGCGACGCGCCGCCTGCTGTGCGCCGGCGTTGGTGGTCATCACCAGCACCACATTGCGGAAGTTGGCCTCGCGCCCGTTGGTGTCGGTCAGCACGCCGCGGTCCATCACCTGCAACAGGATGTTGAAGATGTCCGGATGCGCCTTCTCGATCTCGTCCAGCAGCAGCACGCAGTGCGGCGTCTTGACGATCTTTTCGGTCAGTAGCCCGCCCTGATCGAAGCCCACATAGCCTGGCGGTGCACCGATCAGGCGGCTGACCGAGTGCGCTTCCATGTATTCGCTCATGTCGAAGCGGATCAGTTCGATGCCCAGCTGCATCGCCAGCTGACGCGTGACCTCGGTCTTGCCGACGCCGGTCGGGCCGGCGAACAGGAAGCTGCCGATCGGCTTGTCCGGGCTGCCCAGCCCGGAGCGCGCCATCTTGATCGCGGCGGTCAGGGTGTCGATGGCCTCGTCCTGGCCGAACACGACCATCTTCAGGTTGCGCTCCAGGTTCTTCAGCACATCCTTGTCCGAGGCCGACACCTGCTTGGCCGGGATGCGCGCCATCTTGGCCACGATCAGTTCGATTTCCGGCACATCGATCAGTTGCTTGCGCTCGGCCTCGGGCACGACACGCTGACGCGCGCCGGCCTCGTCGATCACGTCGATGGCCTTGTCCGGCAGCAGGCGCTCGCCGATGTGCTTGACCGACAGGTCCACCGCCGCGCGGATCGCGTCATTGCTGTATTCGACCCGGTGATGGTCCTCGAAGCGCGATTTCAGCCCCTGCAGGATCTCGATCGCCTCGGCCACCGAAGGCTCCACCACGTCGATCTTCTGGAAGCGCCGCGCCAGTGCGTGGTCCTTCTCGAACACGCCACGGTATTCCTGGAACGTGGTCGAACCGATGCAGCGCAGCTCGCCCGAAGACAGCGCCGGCTTGATCAGGTTGGAGGCGTCCATCGTGCCACCGGACGCCGAGCCGGCACCGATGATGGTGTGGATCTCGTCGATGAACAGGATCGCGTTTTCTTCCTTCTTCAGCTGTGCCAGCACGCCCTTGAGGCGCTTCTCGAAATCGCCGCGGTACTTGGTGCCAGCCACCAGCGCGCCCAGATCCAGCGCGTAGATGGTGGCGTCCTTGAGCACTTCGGGCACCTGGCCGTCGACAATGCGCTTGGCCAGCCCTTCGGCCAGCGCGGTCTTGCCGACGCCGGCCTCGCCCACGTACAGCGGATTGTTCTTGCGCCGCCGGCACAGCACCTGGATGGTGCGTTCGACTTCCTCGGCGCGGCCGATCAGCGGATCGATCTTGCCCAGCCGGGCCTGTTCGTTGAGGTCATTGGCGAACTCGCTGAGCGGATTGGCCGGCTTTTCCTCGATCGCCTCGCCGTCCTTGCCGGTTTCGGTTTCCGGCTTGGGCAGGTCATGGCCGATCTTCGCCACGCCGTGCGAGATGTAATTGACCACGTCCAAGCGGGTGATTTCCTGCTGGTTGAGGAAATACACCGCGTGCGAGTCCTTCTCGCCGAAGATCGCCACCAGTACGTTGGCGCCGCTGACTTCCTTCTTGTTGGACGACTGCACGTGGTAGACCGCGCGCTGCAGCACGCGCTGGAAGCCCAGCGTGGGCTGGGTATCGCGGCTGTCTTCCACCGGCAGCACCGGCACGTTCTCGGCGATCACGCTGCGAAGCTCGCTCGCCAGACGGCCCAGATCGGCACCGCAGACCCGCAGCACGCCGGCGGCGGAGGGGTTCTCCAGCAGTGCCAGCAGCAGGTGCTCCACCGTCATGAACTCGTGCCGGCTTTCGCGCGCCTGCTTGTAGCACTGGCCGATGGTGTATTCGAGGTCTTTGCTGAACATCGATACCTTTCCTATGCGAAGGGTGATGCGGGAACGCACCACGATGGCCCGTATGTGGGGGCGGTCAGGCCGGCTCCATAGTGCACAAAAGCGGATGCTGATGGGTACGTGAGAATCCGTTCACCTGTTCGACCTTGGTCTCGGCCACCTCACGGGTGAACACGCCGCACACGCCCTGCCCGCGCGTATGCACATGCAGCATGACCTGGGTGGCGCGCTCGCGGTTCATGCTGAAGAACACCTGCAACACCTCCACCACGAAGTCCATCGGGGTGTAGTCGTCGTTCAGCAGCAGCACCCGGTACAGCGGCGGCGGGCGTACTTCCGGACGTGCCGGCGCGATCAGTACGCCGTGGTCGGATTCGTGTTCGTGCTCGTGTTCGTGTTGGCTGGCCTGGCTCATGGTGCTCAAGTATATGGACCCGTCCGCCGCTTCCCAAGGCGGCTCATGCCGCCGCACCGGGCCGCATGTCGCCGCTGTCGAGCCAGCGCTGGTGCCAGCCCAGCGCTTCGCCCAGCAGATGCGGGGTGTGCTTGCCGTAGCTCTCGCGGCTGGCGCGCTCGAAGTAGTCCTGCAGCAGATCACGGTAATCCGGATGCGCGCAGGTGGCGATCAAGCTGCGCGCGCGCTGCTTGGGCGAGAGCCCGCGCAGATCGGCCAGGCCGAACTCGGTGGCGATCACACTGACATCGTGCTCGGTGTGATCGACATGGCTGACCATCGGCACCAGCGCCGAGATCGTGCCGTTCTTGGCCGTGCTGGGCGACAGGAAGACCGAAAAATAGCCGTTGCGCGCGAAATCGCCGGAGCCGCCGATGCCGTTCTGCACCCGTGAACCCATGATGTGGGTGGAATTGACGTTGCCGTAGATGTCGGCCTCGACCATGCCGTTCATGCCGATACAGCCCAGGCGCCGCACCAGTTCCGGATGGTTGGAGATTTCCTGCGGCCGCAGCAGGATGCGTTCGCGATAGAAATCGATATCGCGCTTGAATGCCTCGTTGGCCTCCGGGCTGAGCGAGAACGCGGTCGCCGAGGCGCTCGCCAGCACGCCTTCGCGCAGCAGACGCAGCATGCCGTCCTGGATCACCTCGGTGAACGCGTTCAGGCCACGGAATCCGCCCTCCTCCAGCCCGGCCAGCACCGCATTGGCGATGTTGCCCACGCCCGATTGCAGCGGCAGCAGGTTTTTCGGCAGGCGCCCGCGCGCCACTTCGTTCTTGAGGAACTCGACCACATGCCCGGCAATCGCGCGCGAAGTGTCGTCGATCGGGCTGAACGAAGTGTTGCGGTCCGGCCCATCGGTCAGCACCACCGCCGCGATCTTGTCCGGATCACAACGCAGATACGGCTCGCCAATGCGGTCGTCGGCACGAACCAGCGGAATCGGCACGCGCTGCGGCGGCAAGGCGGTGCCGTAATAGATGTCGTGCATGCCTTCCAGCCCGGCCGGCTGCCAGCGGTTGACCTCCACAATCACCCGATCAGCCAGTTCCAGCCAGGTCTTGTTGTTGCCGATCGACGTGGAAGGAATCAGCGCACCATCCTCGCGGATGCCGGCCACCTCGATCACCGCCACATCGATATCACCGTAGAAACCGGACCAGGTATGCGGCGCAACATGCGACAGGTGCATGTCCAGATATTCCAGCGTGCCCTCGTTGATGCGCCGCCGGGTTTCCGGATCGGACTGGTACGGCAGGCGCAACTCGATGCCATCGACCTTGGCCAGCGCACCATCCAGCTCCGGCGCGGTGGACGCACCGGTCAGCACACGAATCTGGAAGCGCTGGCCGAGCGCATGCGCCGTCTCGATGCGCTCGGCCAGCGCCAGCGGCACCTGCTTGGGATAACCCGAACCGGTGAAACCGCTCATCGCCACGGTGGTGCCGGGAGAAATCAGGGTCGCGGCCTGCGCCGCCGTCATCACGCGCTCACGCCAGCGCGAAGGAATCCGGGAATCGGAAGGCATGACTACTCCATGTCAGGAAAGGAGCACCATGATAAAGGCTGGATGTTGCGCTTGCTTGTCGGCCCATCGGTGTTGTGCGAGGATCGGGCCGGACGCCATCATCCTGAACTAAAAGTGAGGGCGAGTTAGGCGGTGGGATTAGGTGGTGGAATCTGGCAATTGCCTGATCGGATAGCAGATTTTTCCTGAACGTGCTGCGATACCACGGATTAGGCTGTGGGATTACGCAGCGATTTATCATCGAATTGTAGTTAGATGCCAGATTTGGCGTTGCGTATGCTCACAGAAAATCGACAGCCGCAAGACTGTTTTTGGCAACTCATAGCCACTACTATTTCTCCTTCATACCGTAGAGGAGATTGCACGTGAAGAACTGGCTCTTTCTGGCTATTGCAATATTTGGTGAGGTCGTCGCAACTTCCGCACTGAAGTCCAGCCATGGATTCACCAAGTTAGTTCCTTCTGTTGTAGTTGTGGCTGGCTACGGGCTTGCGTTCTATTTCCTCTCTCTCGCACTCAAGTCCATCCCGGTCGGCATTGCTTATGCTGTTTGGGCTGGCCTCGGCATCGTACTTGTGGCAGCTATCGCTTGGATCTTCCATGGCCAGAAACTAGACTTGTGGGCGTTCGTTGGCATGGGACTTATCGTTAGTGGCGTCGCCGTTCTAAATCTGCTATCCAAGGTCAGCGCACATTGATCGGGCTGGCATCTAACAATTCATGTATGGACTCCCCCGTCAACCCCTGACGGCATGGTTTTGTGAAGCGCCAGCTTCACGGCATTTGA